>NZ_DGRS01000029.1:0-80715 GCF_002391155.1 Megasphaera sp. UBA4382
GCCGGGCCGTGAATTACATCGTCAATTATTACCCTGTCGATGGAGATAATGAATTGACAGCCATGCTCTGTGCTGGCGGGTATGCCATTCACGATTTTGCGGACTGTCGTACGTATGATGAATATAAACAGATGGGGGAATCGGCAGCCAATATTTATTTCCTGGAAAATGCTGCACCGGCAGCCCGCGACATGAAGCGCCGTCTGGGACAGGATGCCCTGTATCTGCCGTATGCCTACGACTATGGGACATTGCGGAAGAACCTGCAGACGGCAGCGGATGTACTGCACCTTACCATGCCTGATTGCGATGCCTTTGAACAGCAGATAGAAGAGAAGGCGATGAAATTGCATAATATACTCGGGCAGACGCCGATTGCCATCGATTTTACAGCGACACCGCGGCCTCTGGGACTGGCACGGTTCCTGCTGACTCATGGATATAACGTGTATGCCGTGTATCTCGATGCCATTTCACCAGATGAAAAAGACAGTTTCTTTTTCTTGAAAGAACATTATCCAAACCTGTCCCTGCGTTCGACCATGCATTTCAAGCGGCGTCTCCTGCCGCGGGATGACAGCCGGAAATATGGAAAAGTCCTGGCTATCGGCCAGATGGCAGCCTACTTTACGGATACGAAGTATTTTGTCAATGTCATTGAAAACAGCGGCCTGTATGGGTATGTGGGTCTTATGAAGCTGCTGGACTGGATCGGTGATGCCGCTAGCAAAGAAAATCCGGACATGAGAGAGATTATTCAAGTCAAAGCCTGGGGGTGTCATGGATGAAACAAGCACAACGAGTCTTATCTACCTATGCCGTAGATATGTTTGGCATCGCTTCGGCCCTGTTTGAACTGGGTGGGCTGGTTGTCATGCACGATGCATCGGGCTGTAATTCGACGTATGATACCCATGATGAGCCGCGATGGTACGATACACAATCCATGGTGTACATATCAGGACTCAATGAAATCGACACCATTCAGGGGAACGACCAGCGGCTCATCCATGATATTGCCGAAGTAACCGATGCCGTCCATCCGGCTTTTATCGCTATCGGAGGCAGTCCCATGCCTAATGCAATCGGGACGGATTTCCGGGCCATTGAAAAAATGGTACAAGAACGGACGGGTATTTTTACGATGGGATTCCGGACGGACGGTATCCACAGTTATCTTCCCGGTGCGGGGAATGCTTACGTCCGCCTGGCGCAGCATTTCCTGAAATGTCCGGTCAGACAGCCACAGCGGCCGGCACGGAGAGTCAATATCCTGGGGCTGACACCTCTGGATTTTTCTGTCGTCGGCAATGCAACTGCTATCAAAACCATTTTGACAGAAGCGGGATTCATCATACAGAGTTCGTGGTCTATGGGAGATACGCTGGATAATATGGCTGGTGCGGCCAATGCCGATGTCAATGCCGTCGTCTCTTCTACGGGGTTGTATCTGGCCCAATATATGCAGGAACAGTACGGGATTCCTTATGTAGCCGGCATCCCTATGGGAAAACAGGGAACAGCAGACTGGCTGCAGGCATTGCGTGAAGGGGATACATCGTATCTGACAGGCCTTACGGGAAGAGAACCCCGGGAAAAGCCGCAGTACGCTCTGGCCGATCTCAATGCCTGGAAGACGGAAACGGTGTATGATGACCAGCCCTGTGATGCCCTGGTCATTGGCGAGCCGGTATATCTCCTTTCTATGGGAAATCTGCTGCGCCATGAGCTGGGTCTTTCTACGGTGCGGCTCTTATGCCCGCTGGCCGATGCGCCTCAGCTGCTCCTGCGCCATATAGAAACGGTCAGTGTCGAACCGGTCATCCGCGAAGAATGCCGCAAGGCGCAGCATGTCCTGGCAGACCCCATTTATGCCCGGCTGCTTCCGGAAAAACAGGATGCATTTATTTCTCTGCCCCACGAAGCGTATTCTGGGCGCCACTATCACGATGAAATGCCTGTGATTGCTGGGCCGGACATAGCGGACTGGTTGCGGGATCGTTTGAAATAGGAAAGGAAATACGATGAGAAAATTTGCGATTTATGGAAAAGGCGGCATCGGCAAATCGACGACAGCTGCCAATATTTCGGCTTCTCTGGCCAGACTGGGGAAGAAGGTCATCCAAATCGGCTGCGATCCCAAGGCCGATTCGACGTGGAATCTCCTTCATGGCGAGCCTGTCATGCCGGTCATGGATTATTACCGGACCTATACGGAAGAACCGGATTTCGAGCATATCGGTAAAACCGGGTATGGCGGTGTCTTCTGCATCGAAACGGGCGGACCTACGCCGGGGCTGGGCTGTGCAGGAAGAGGTATCATTGCTACCTTTGATCTCATAGATGAACTGGAAGTCTTCGACCGGATCCAGCCGGATGTCGTGTTGTATGACGTGCTGGGCGATGTCGTGTGCGGTGGCTTTTCGGCTCCTATACGGGATGGGTACGCCGACGAAATCTTCATTGTCACGTCGGGAGAAAAAATGGCTCTGTATGCTGCCGGCAATATCATCAAAGCAGTAGAAAATTTCAAAGACCGGGGATATGCCCAGGTCCGGGGAATCATCCTCAACAGGCGCAACGTAGAGAACGAGTATGATATCGTACAGGCTTTTGCCAACAGCCATAATCTGCCCATTATAGCCGATATACCGCGCAGTAAAGAAATCCAGTATTATGAAAACCAGGGCATGACCGTCGTCGAAGGTAATCCGGATCTGCCCGTGAGCCTCCTGTACCAGGAACTGGCCCGGAAACTGATGGATACGCCGGCAAGTGACGCCAGATAGTTGACAGGTGTTTTTCTTTATGATACGATTGGTATGATTTTGGAAAGATGACAGAACAGGTCTTTTCAAAGCAATTGTACAGGACCACTTTTTTTAAAGTTCAGGCCATACGGACAGCCGGGTCCACTGCCGATTGGCGGCATGATTGCTGCCTTATTGATTGAGCTGTATGCTCAGTTTTCAAGAGTTGGTTACTTCATAACCGAAATGTGCGCAGGCACACTTGTGAACCGATCAATAGGAGTAGTAAAAGTAGAATTGCTATATAGACTCTGATCATATTTTCCACTAAGACGGATGACGGACAGGATGTTTCCATCGTCTTAGTATATTGGAATTGTCAGGACGCAAGTTGTGCAGCAGCGCAGCTTGCGCTTTTTTATGCAGGCAATGGGGGGAGAATATGGTAATGTCAAAACAAGCGGCCATATCACAGCAACGGGCACCAATATATGAAGCTCTGCAGCGATTCCGTGATATGCGTGTTGTCCCTTTTGATGTACCGGGACATAAGAGAGGCCGGGGAAATCCGGAACTGACGGCTTTCCTCGGGAAACAGTGCGTCGGCGTCGATGTCAACAGTATGAAACCGCTGGATAATCTGTGTCATCCTGTTTCTGTCATCCGCGAGGCGGAAGAACTGGCAGCAGAGGCCTTTGGGGCCGCCCATGCCTTTCTGATGGTCGGCGGGACGACCAGTGCCGTGCAGAGCATGGTACTGACCGTCTGTAAGCGGGGAGATAAAATCATTCTGCCGCGCAATGTCCATAAAAGTGTCATCAATGCTCTGGTGCTCTGTGGAGCCATACCTGTATATGTCAATCCGGAAGTCGATGCACGGCTGGGCATTTCTCTGGGTATGCAGCGCCAGCAGGTAGCGCGGGCCATCGAGGAAAATCCTGACGCCGTAGCCGTATTGGTCAATAACCCGACCTATTACGGAATATGCAGTGACCTGCGGGCCATTGTCCGCATGGCTCATGATGCGGGGATGCGATGTCTGGCCGATGAAGCCCATGGTACGCATTTCTATTTTGGCCATGGCCTTCCCGTATCGGCTATGGCGGCTGGTGCCGATATGGCGGCCGTATCGATGCACAAGAGCGGTGGCAGCCTGACCCAGTCCAGCTTCCTTCTGACCGGGCCGGATGTGCATGCAGGCTACGTACGGCAGATCATCAACCTGACTCAGACGACATCGGGAAGCTATCTTCTCATGTCCAGTCTGGATATCAGCCGTCGCCACCTGGCACTTCACGGCCGTGAAATTTTTCATAAAGTCGTCGATATGGCCGATTATGCCCGTCAGGAAATCAATGCCATCGGCGGATATTATGCCTTTGGGCGGGAATTGATGAATGGCGATTCTGTCTTTGATTTTGACAGTACGAAACTTAGCGTCCATACCCGTGACATCGGGCTGGCAGGTATTGAAGTCTATGACCTCCTGCGCGATGAATACGATATTCAGATTGAGTTCGGTGATATTGGCAATATTCTGGCCTATCTGTCGATGGGAGACCGCATACAGGAACTGGAACGGCTGGTCAGTGCCCTGGCAGAAATCCGCCGCCATCATCAGAAAGATCCGGCAGGAATGCTGACTCAGGAATATGTGGAACCGGAAGTCGTCATGAGCCCCCAGGACGCGTTTTATGCTGATAAGGTCAGTCTGCCTCTGGCACAGAGTGAAGGGCGCGTATGCAGTGAATTCGTCATGTGTTATCCTCCGGGCATTCCCATTCTGGCGCCGGGCGAACGGATTACGGCAGAAATCCTGGAACACATATGTTATGCCAAAGAAAAAGGCTGCAGCATGACCGGATCAGAAGATCCCGATTTGCAGCACATCAATGTCCTGGCGTGAAAGGAAGGGATATCATGGAATTTTGGTTCAGTGAATTTCATACGCCCGATGTCAAGCACAGTATCCGCGTCAACCGCCATCTGTATTCCCGGCAGAGCGAATATCAGCGCATCGATATTTTTGAAACACCGGAATTTGGCCGCGTCCTGACCCTTGATGGCAACGTCATGCTTACCGAACGGGATGAATTTATCTATGATGAAATGATTACTCATGTGCCCATGGCAGTACATCAGCAGTGCCAGGATATCCTGGTCATCGGTGCCGGGGACGGCGGAGTCGTGCGGGAATTGACGCGCTATGACCGGGTACGGTCTGTCGATCTGGTAGAAATGGATCCGGCCGTTGTCGAAGCCTGCCGCAATTATCTGCCGGGCAATGCCTGCCGCCTCGATGACAGCCGCGTTCATATCCATTTTGAAAATGCCCTGAAGTTTATCCGCAGCTGCGAAGCGGAATATGACCTGATCATCGTCGATTCGACCGATCCGTTCGGACCATCTGAGGGGTTGTTTACGAAGGAATTTTATGGCAGCTGTTATCATGCCCTGCGCGATGACGGCATCATGGTCAATCAGCAGGGGAGCCCATTTTATAAAGAAGACGCTCTGGCCATGCAGCGCAGCCACCAGCGCATCGTCAGTACCTTCCCTATCAGTAAGGTCTATCAGGCTCATATCCCGACCTATGCGGCCGGATACTGGCTGTTCGGATTTGCCAGCAAAAAATATCATCCCGTCAATGACCTCGACGCGGCGGCGTGGGAAAAGCTCCATCTCCACACGCGGTACTATACGACGCGGCTCCATGTCGGTTCATTCTGGCTGCCGGCATTTCTGGAAGACATGCTCCAGGAGGTAGAACCCTGATGCTGAAACCTAATGTAGAAACATTCCTGGCCTGTGATGCTTCCTATGAAGAATCACGCATCGTCCTTTACGGTGCTCCCTTCGATTCGACGACGAGTTTCCGCCCCGGCGCCCGCTTTGGCCCGCCGGCCATACGTCATGAAAGTTTTGGCCTGGAAACGTACAGTCCGTATCAGGATAAAGATCTGGAAGACTGCCGGATTTTTGACAGTGGCGATATGGAATTGTGTTTCGGCAGTTCGGAACAGGCCCTGGCCGATATAGAAGAACGGGCGTCGGTGATTCTTGCTGATGGTAAGCTGCCTCTGCTCCTCGGCGGGGAACATCTGGTGACACTCGGTGCCGTACGGGCAGCTGCCCGGCAGTGGCCGGATCTGCACATCATCCATTTTGATGCCCATGCCGATCTGCGGGACGACTATCTGGGAGCAAGGCTCAGTCATGCCTGCGTGCTTCGGCGATGCCATGACATCCTGGGAGATGGGCGGATCCATCAATTCTGTATCCGCAGCGGGGAACGGGAAGAGTTCCGCTTTGCCTGGGAGCATACGGACATGCATCCCTTCGGATTCGGAGGACTGGAACAGGTCGTTGACGAACTGAGGAAACAGAATCTTCCCGTCTATGTTACGATTGACCTCGATTGCCTGGATCCGGCGGCGTTTCCCGGAACGGGGACGCCAGAAGCGGGCGGCGTCTGGTTTCCCGCCCTGCTCAGAGCCATACAGCTCGTTTCCCAGACCCGTGTCATCGGTGCCGATGTGACCGAACTGGCGCCGATGCTGGATGCCAGTGGCGCGTCTACGGCACTGGCCTGCAAAGTCGTGCGGGAGCTGATGCTGGCACTGTATCCGCTGTCATAGTTGAAAATATATGTGGTTCACTATAGATTTCCATATATCTGTTTTTTTGTTCAAACTGAAAGGAGACTACTATGAGTAAAGTTCTTGTCATTGGTTGTGGCGGCGTTGCCTCCGTAGCGATTCAGAAATGCTGTCAGGTGAGTGATGTATTTACGGAATTGTGTCTTGCCAGCCGTACAAAATCCAAATGTGATGACCTGGCTGCCAAATTGAAAGGCCACACGGATACGAAAATTACGACAGCCCAGGTAGATGCTGATGACGTAAACCAGCTTATTGCCCTCATCCAGAAGGAAAAGCCGGATCTGGTCATGAATGTGGCGCTGCCGTATCAGGACCTGACTATCATGGATGCCTGCCTGGCCTGCGGCGTCAATTACATGGATACGGCTAACTACGAACCGGAAAATACCGATGATCCCCAGTGGCGTGCCATCTATGAAAAACGCTGCAAAGAAGCGGGTTTCTCGGCATATTTTGATTACAGCTGGCAATGGGCATATCGCAAAAAATTCGAAGATGCCGGTCTCATGGCCCTCTTAGGCTGCGGCTTTGACCCGGGCGTAACCCAGGCATATTGTGCCTATGCCAAAAAACATGAATTCGATCATATCGATACGATTGATATTCTCGACTGCAACGGCGGTGACCACGGCTATGCCTTCGCGACTAATTTCAACCCGGAAGTAAACCTCCGCGAAGTATCGGCTCCCGGCAGTTACTGGGAAGACGGACACTGGATTGAAATACCGGCCATGAGTATTAAACGGGAATACCATTTCGATCAGGTCGGGGAAAAGGATATGTACCTCCTGCACCATGAAGAAATCGAAAGTCTGGCCCAGACCATCCCTGAAGCGAAGCGGATCCGTTTCTTTATGACCTTTGGACAGAGTTATCTCGATCATATGAGATGTCTGGAAGATGTGGGAATGTTATCTACGACGCCGGTTGAATTTGAAGGCCATCAGATCGTGCCGATTAAATTCCTGAAAGCCCTGCTTCCCGATCCTGCCAGCCTGGGACCGCGGACGAAAGGCAAGACCAATATCGGCTGTATCTTTACGGGAACGAAAGATGGCAAAGATAAGACCTGGTATATTTACAATGTCTGCGATCATCAGGAATGCTACCGTGAAGTGGGCAGTCAGGGCGTCAGCTATACGACGGGGGTACCGGCCATGTGCGGTGCGCTCATGATGCTTACGGGAAAATGGCAGAAACCGGGTGTCTATACGGTAGATGAACTGGATCCGGATCCGTTCCTCGATGCACTGGACAAATATGGCCTCCCACGCAGCATTGATGAAAACCCGGTACTGGTACCGTGATGGGCGATACGATGTATACGCCGCCGTTCCGCTATCTGGAGGGAGGTACTCCGGAGGACTGGTTTGGCCGGCTGCCGACGCCGTGCTATATCCTGGAGGAGCGGGCTCTGCGGCATAATGGAGAAATCCTGGCCGGACTGGCAGAACGGACGGGCTGCCGGGTCCTCCTGGCGCAGAAAGCCTTTTCCAATTACGATCTGTATCCGGCTTTGGAACCCTATCTGGCCGGTACGGAGGCGAGCGGATTGTATGAGGCACGCCTTGGAGCAGAGAAGATGCCCGGCAAAGAAGTGCATGTGTTTTCGGCGGCCTACCGGGATGACCAGTTTGTGGAACTACTGCACTATGCAGACCACATCGTATTCAATTCGCCAAGCCAGCTCATGCGCTTCGGGCGTCAGGCAAAAGTAGCAGGCCGGAGCATAGGCCTCAGGATTAATCCTGAATGGTCTACTCAGGACGGGCATGATATTTATGACCCCTGCGCTCCCGGCAGCCGGCTGGGAACGACACGGGAGCAGTGGAACGCCTTGATGACCGACGAGGGGAAAGCGCTCCTCGACGGACTCCATTTCCATACATTGTGTGAACAGGATGCGGATGATCTGGCTACGACCCTGAAAGCAGTAGAGACGACATTCGGTGATATCCTGCCCCAGATGAAGTGGCTCAACATGGGTGGCGGTCATCACATTACCCGTCCCGGATACCAGATAAATCTTCTCGAAGACTGTATCCGCACGGCGCAAAAAAAGTGGAATGTCCAGGTCTATCTCGAACCGGGAGAAGCCTGTGCCCTTCATGCAGGCTATCTGGCAACGCGTGTGCTGGATGTGCTGACCAATGGCAATACGAAGATTGCCATTGTCGATACCAGCGCGGCCTGCCATATGCCGGACGTACTGGAAATGCCATACCGGCCGCCACTGTTTGGAAGCGGAGAAGCCGGCGCGCGTCCTTATACGTATCGTCTGGGCGGGCCGACCTGCCTGTCTGGTGATGTCATAGGAGATTACAGCTTCGATAAGCCTCTTGAAGCAGGTGATTTGCTCCTTTTCGGTGACATGGCTATTTATACAACTTGTAAAACTAATACATTCAATGGTATGCCTCTTCCGGACCTCTACGTTCGCCATGAAACGGGCACGATAGAAGAGTTATGCCATTTCGGTTATGATGATTTCCGCTATCGTCTGGGAAAATAGAAACAAAAAAACTTGCCGCACAACGATTTTTACCGTTGTGCGGCAAGTTTTTTTGCGCGTTCAGTCTGTTAGCAATTTGCTGGACAGGTTGTTTTGCAATGGCGTATCCAGATGGAGTATCATCTTTTCCTGACTCAGGACGGGATCGCCGGTGCACAAGGCTTCGTAGATGGCCTTGTGTTCTTTCAGGGTCCGCTCTATGACGCCTTCTTTACGCAGGGAAACGAGAGAGAAATCACTGCTGCGGACGCGGTTGTTTTTGATGATATGGTAAAAATGCTTATTTTTTGTCGAGGAAATAATGATATTATGGAATTCCATATCAAGGATATAATATTCGTCGGCTGACTGATGGTCGTATACGGCCTTTTCCTGGAGTTTCAAATTTTTATCGAGCATGGCTATTTCACTACGGGATGGATCTGCAGCATAGCAGGAGGACAGGAAAGCGGCACAATACCCCTCGATGGCACAGCGCAGCTGGTAGAGTTCGATGATTTCCCGGCGGGTCACTTCGTGGAGCTGGAATCCCCGGCTGGGAAGGACATCGACGAGGTTTTCCTGACTGAGGCTGAGAAGCGCATCGCGGACCGGCGTGCGCGACATATTCAATGAGGCTGTGATGGCTGCCAGAGAATAGATTTTTCCCTTTTCAAAGGCTCCGTCCATAATCTGGGCTTTTAAATATTCATAAGCTTTATCTTGTAATGATTTGCGTGATTGCATGACATCACATCCTTTTGTTTTTTACAGATACTATATTTATTATATACTTACTGGCAAAGTAATTCCAATAGGACGGTTAAAACTATTTTGTATAATAAAATAACCAGCAATGATATTTTAGCAATATAACTATTATTGACAAACATATATGAGCGATTATAATAATAGTATACCGGTATATCGGTATACCGGTATATCGGTATACCGGATGTGCGTAAATTATAAATTCTAGAATATTATTTTAGAGAGGAGAGAGTATTATGTTCAGGTTCATGCACACAAAACTCCCGGAATTTATTAAAAAAATGTATGTTGCTGTCCACGATGTGGACGACACAAAGACGATGGAAGTCCATGGTCTGGAAAGTCTGCACAGCGCCAAGATGCAGTCACTGCGTACGGGCCGCATTGAAGAAGCTGTTCATGAAATCGCCGGACGGGATGATGTCAAGCATGTCGAAGTTCTGGTCCTGCCCCGTGTCCCCGAAACGATGCATACGGTTCTCATTAAGGGCAAAGATGAAAACGGCAAGACGACCAAGATTATTATGGAAGTCATCAATATTATCCATCCGACGGAAGAAACGGAATTTGACGGTTGTACGGATATTGAAGACAGAAGACCAAAACTGGGTCTGCACTAAGGAGGCGCATACATCATGAAATATAGAGTTCTTCCCGGCGGGGATATAGATGATAAGATTATACCTGTATCGGTCGTATTTCTCGATGTCAAGGAAATTGAAAAAAGTGGTCTTTCCCAGGATGATGCTATCCGCAAAGTAGCAGCTACCATTCAGGGGCCGGCAGCTATCAATGTATTTGATATGGATGCTGTGACGACTACTAGTGACGGCATTGTCGTCGAAGGGGCCATCGTCCGCATGGGGGCCTCCGATAATGGTAAAGTTAATAATGAATTCGGCATCCTGCCCATGCAGGAAATCATTCTCTCCGATGAACTGGTAGAAAAGGAACCCCATCTGAAACAGTGGAAGAAATTGTTCCCTGAAAAGAAGATGTTCCGCGGGCCGAATCCGAAAGATAAGAAGATTCCTGTCCATAACGTCGTCATTACCGGCCGGGCGTCCAATAATAATTCGGCAACAGAAATGATGAATATCATCACTATGGATGAAGTCCTGTTCCCGATTCTGGGCCAGCTCGAATGCATGCATCACGGCGATGTCCTCGTAGGCATGACCGGCCAGGTCATTTCGGTCGGTATCGGCATGACCGTTGCAGAAATGTATGGCCGTGTATTCCCTCATCCTCAGTTTGAAGCCGGCGATACGGCTCATGGCTCCGGTGCCTATGCCAAGACGCTGAAACAGTACATTCCCTGCATCGTCTGCGATAAGAAAGTCATTGCCCGCCTGACCATCCGTGCTCTCCAGTGCGGCTGTGTACCGGCCCGGGATATCGGCTGTTCGCCTGTTGTTCTGTCCATTGCCCGTGCTATGGGGACTCCTATTGATTTCGACCGCATCACACCGGCTGCTCAGGCTGAACTGGACAGCATCGGCTGTACGCGCGAATGGATGAAACAGACCTCCCATATGACGGCAGAGGAAGTCATCGCTCACGCCGATGAAATCCTGCCGGGTGTGGAACAGGCCAAGAAGTATCATGCAGATGATCTGCTGGTAGAAAAAGAAATCTGATAGAAACAGGGGATTTGCCATGGCTGATGAAAATATTATTGTCTATACGGATAAAACAGTCGTCAAAGTGCAGGGCCTCGATGTCAAGGGACTGGATACGCGGGCGCTGGAAAAAATCCTGATGGATAAATTCCATTCTGTCGTCCGGGTCATCGGCGTTACCGGTTCATCTATCGATATGGATATATACGGCATCGATCCGGAACAAATAGAGAAAGATGAACATGGCCTGATCCAGGCCATCTCAACGACAGAAGGGGTCACAGCGACAGAACTGGCCAAGCTGGCAGGGGCAGAAAAAATTGTGCCTGTCGATATCAATCACATTCCTCAGCGGGATCATGACTACTGTGCCCGGGAAAGGTGGCTCCATCATGATTGATACGGCGACGATTATTCCTACGGGTGACGAAATCAAAGCGGGTATCGTCTTTGATACGGACAGCGCGGCCGTCGTACAACAGCTGGTGCGCTACAATCCGGAAATGCAGATTACCCGCATCGCACCGGTAACGGATGAAGAAGATAAAATAGAACAGGCTATCCGCAAGGCAGCTGCCGCATCGGATCTGGTCGTTCTCATCGGGGGAAGCGGTGGCGGACACCGCTACAGTTCTACACTGGGAAAAGATTTTACTCATACGGCGTTGGAAGCGATGTTATCGCCCAGTGCCAGCCGGCAGCTCTTTGGCAAGAACGGACATTTGTGGAGCTGCCTCGTCTGTGGCCGATTGGGGGATGCGCTGGTTTTAAACCTGCCAGGTCCGTTTGTCGAAGCCAGCGCAGCGATTGAAGCATTTGTGAAAAACGCCGCGTCAGACGATTTGGAAAGGATCAACGCAGCCATGGCGGAGGCTGTGAGAAAGCAGTACCCCTGATGAATGATTACAGGGTACGTCTGTATCGGACCTGTCTGTATCAGATGCCGGCAGCTGTTGGCATCTGGTGCAGGGCAGGGGACCTGGAGGGCCTTGATGAGCATTTCAGGCGGAAGCTGACAGCGTATAGAGGGAAAGACGTGCGGTGTATTACGGACCCGGTAGCACTCGATCAGTACCTGGCAGACTATGTAACCTGGCTCTGCCCCGTTTCCGTCGTGGCGGCGGCTGCTAATATAGCGGCCTGGCAGAATGGGCCGCGGACAGGCGGCATTATCGGATCGCTGGGAAGAGAAGTCCATGTCATTGACGAACATATGGCGGAAATCCTTCCTCAGGTCTGGTGTCTGTCGTATCCCGGAGGTCCGGGACTTC
Organism: Megasphaera sp. UBA4382; assembly: GCF_002391155.1. Lineage (NCBI taxonomy): Bacteria > Bacillati > Bacillota > Negativicutes > Veillonellales > Veillonellaceae > Megasphaera > Megasphaera sp. UBA4382. Next base: position 12,568 of record NZ_DGRS01000029.1, read on the forward strand.
TGTTGCAGGGAAGTCGGCAGGCAGCCTGGAAAGTACGGGAATTTCTGGAATATCCGGGTAAACAGTATACCTGCGATGAAATACGGGCGTATTTAAAACAGCAAAAAGTTGTTACTTATTTATATGTTACCGATGGCAGTGGAGGAGAGGGAATCCTTGCTGGTGGCGATGGACAAAAAGAAGAACAGATTTGTTTATCAAATAACAACATATAGATTTAAATAACAACGGTATGATTTAAAAAGAACGTATATAAGATCAATTGTTCGTGATGATCGTGAAGAAAGAGAGATGAAACGTGACATGTTAGATTTGAAAAAGCAGGAACTGCCTCATCTCATACGGGTGCGGCAGCATTTTCCGACAGATTGTATCAGTGATATTCCAGCCGCAGTGCGGCAGGAACTGGATAAACTGACGCCGGATGATAAACTGCGCGATAAACAGATTGCCATTACGGCAGGCAGCCGGGGTATTGCCAATATTGCGACTATCATCCGCAGCATCGCTGACTATGTCAAGACGAAGGGAGGTCATCCCTTCATTGTTCCAGCCATGGGGAGTCATGGTGGTGCAACGGCCCAGGGGCAGATCGATGTATTGAAAGGATATGGCATTACGGAAGAAACGATGGATTGCCCTATCCGTTCATCCATGGAAACGGTATATCTGGGAGAAACGGAAAATGGTGCGCCCGTATATTTTGACAAGAATGCCTATGAATCGGATGGCATCATTGTCTGCAACCGGGTTAAACCGCATACTGATTTTTCGGCACCCAATGAAAGCGGCATCGTAAAAATGATTGCCATCGGCCTGGGCAAAAAAGACGGCTGCTCGGCCATGCATGCCCATGGACTGGCCCAGTCTATTGCCCAGTCCTGCAAGGTATCGCTGGAGAAAGCCCCCATTCTCTGCGGTCTGGCTATCATCGAAAATTCCAATGATCAGACATACCTCCTCCAGGGTGTGCCTGTAGAAACGTATATCGAAACCGATGCAAAACTCCAGCTTCTGGCCCGCAGCCTCGTGCCACATCTGCCGGGAAGTCAGTATGATCTGGTTGTCGTAAAGGAAATAGGCAAGATTTACAGCGGGACCGGGATGGATACTAAAGTCATCGGCCGCATCCGCGTTCGTGGCGTAGAAGAACCGACGAGTCCGGATATTCATATGCTCGTTGCTCTGCGCATGAATGAACATTCCTATGGAAATGCGTTAGGCATCGGCCTGGCCGATATTACGACGAAAGGTCTGGTCAGCCAGATTGACCGGGAGTCTATGTATTCCAACCTCATTCCTACGACGTATCTTGAACGGGGGAAGATTCCTGTATATTTCGACACGGAAGAAGAAGCAATCAGCCAGGCTTATGCGCTGGCCAATCCCGGACCGGATGGACGCATTGCAATCATAGAAAACACGCTTCACGTACAGGAGTTGTTGGTCTCGGCTCAGGTAGTGAAAGAAAATCCGGAACTGGAAGTTTTGGAACAAGATGTGCCTGTTGCATACACACCGGACGGCATACTCGATGTGTAACGAATGTAGAGTGACCTGATTCATCTATTCACTGGAGGTGTCATATCATGAATGATGGGAAACAGATTTCGAAAGTTAATGTCGTAGGGGCGTTATCCATTGCGGCACTCATGTTCAGTAGTTATGTAGGGCCGGGGTTTGCCGCAGGGACGCAGACCGTTGCCTATTATCTGAAAGCCGGTTCGGCAGGCGTCATCTGGGGACCACTCCTCGTCGGAATCCTTACTTTTGTCTGGTGCTGGCTGACCTTTGAATTCAACCGGATATACAAACCAAAAGATTATCGCGAACAATCCGATATGATTTATAAAAATCCGGCTGTACGGCAGGTACTGGGAATATTTAAAGATATTTTCTCCATGGTTCAGATTTTCCTCGTAGCCGCCGGTATGATTTCTGGTGCCGCTATTATTCTGGAACAGACCTTTGGTATTCCTAATATGATCGGAACCCTTCTCTTTGGCGTTTTCATGATTGGTTTTACGTTGAAAGGCGCGAATCTGGTCATGAAACTGGGCAACACCCTGACTATTTTGATTATTGCCATCATTATTTTCATTTTCTTCATCAGTATCGGCATCTGTTGGCCGGCTGCAGATCAATTCATTGAATCGGGTTCGACCGCTGCTGATTATGGCCTTACGACGGGCTATGCCTGGGTCATCGTTTTCTCGTCGATCATTCTCTTTACCTGTGGTGCCAATGCGGCTGTTCCGTCCTGCCTGGTAACCATCCGGAGCAAGAAAGATACCTTCCTGGCCGCTCTCGGTACGGCTGTTCTCTGCGGTGGCGGTACGATGCTCTGCACCATCTTGTTTGCCGCTGGCATGCCTCATATTACAAAAGAAAGCATCCCCATGCTGTATCTCCTTCACGATATCGTCCATTCTGCTGACTGGACACGGTATCTCTATGTAGCCATTGCCGTATCGGCCATGCTTAGTACCGGTGTTGGCCTGTTGTTTGGTATCAGTGAACGGTATCAGCTCCTGGCAGCCCGTCACAATATCATGGCCAATAAGACAGCTTTTTATCGCCGTGCTGTCATCGGCGTCATTGTTACTCTCATAAGTGTTGCATTCAGCCGCCTGGGTATCCTGACCATCGTTGCTAAAGGCTATGTCGCCTTTACGCTTATTTCGGCACCGTTCCTGATTTACATTCTTTTCCTGGCCGTTCCCTGGAGAATCTACAAAGACAAACAGGATGGCACCTATCCGGAACAGAAATAACTTCGTATGGCTATAATTTATACTATCATATCAGTTAAGGGAGGAAGTCATTATGCCGTCACTTCACATTGAATTTTACTCAGATGTTCTACGTATTGATACGGGAATCGAAGTTATTTATCCACAAAATTGTACCCGGACGCCGGAACCGCTGCGAGATGTCATCAAACCGCCGTTCCCCGTACTGTATCTCCTCCATGGCATCATGCGTGACCAGACGGGATGGATCCGCTTTACCAACGTGGAACAGTATGTCATGGATATGGGTCTGGTCGTCGTCATGCCTACGACAGGCCGCGGCCATTATATCAACCAGCCGCATGGTTACCGGTATTTTGATTATATTACGCAGGAACTGCCAAAAGTCATCGGCAATATGTTCCAGGTATCGCAGAAACGGGAAGATACGTTCATTGCCGGCCTCTCCATGGGTGGCTATGGCGCTCTCCATGCCGCTGCCCTCTGCCCGGATCAGTATGCGGCTGCAGCCAGCCTGTCCGGTGTCGTAGATATCGGAGTCATGTATGAATCAAAGGAACTCTATTCTGATGCAGAACGACTCATGACTTTTGATAATAAAGATCCCCGGGGCGGTGAAAATGATCTGGTCGTAGAATTCCAGAATGCCGTCAAAGCTGGTAAAAAACTGCCGAAAATGGTTTGCGCCGTAGGCAATCAGGATTTCCTCCATGATTATAATATTGCCTTCTACAATAAAGTCAAAGACCTGACGGATATTGAACTGTGGACGGAAGACGGCGACCATACGTGGGATTTCTGGGACCGCAACATCAAGCGCGTTCTTCAGTGGCTGCCCATTAAACAGCGTCTGGATGACTATAAACCGCAGTTTGTCGTAAAATAAGAGGAAGGGGTGAGCAGCATGGGCCGGAATGATGACAACAAAAAAGGAATTGTCCTGTTTGGTGGGACATTCAATCCCATTCATCAGGGTCATATCCGGCTCTGCTGCAGTGCCTGGAATGCGGTGCATCCCCGTCTGGTGATTCTTATGCCGACCCAGCCTTTTTATAAAGAACTGGATACGGATGCGGCGCAGCGCATTGAAATGTGTCAGAAAGCGGTGGAAGACCTGCCTTTTCCCGTAGCTGTCGATGGCTATGAGATTCAGCAGGGGAGTACATGCCGCACCTATGATACGCTTTGTGCAATGAAAGAGAAGTTTCCTGACGATCCGCTTTACCTGCTCATGGGATCTGATACATTCCTTTCCTTCAGTTACTGGTATCGTTGGCAGGAATGTGGACGGATGGCGAGCATTCTCGTCGGGATGCGCAAAGGGGATGACCGGGAACAGATAGAAATGGTAAAATGCCGGGTGGAAGAAGAAGGCCTCACGGTAAAGCTGATGGATCATCAGGCCGATGCTATTTCCTCTCACGACATCCGCCAACATCAGGAAAAACAGAAGGATGAACTGGCACCGGCTGTCTATGCGTACATCCGGGAACATCATCTCTATGGAAATGATGGGTAACGTTAAATACAAAGAAACGAGAGCTGTCACGATAGGTGAGGGCTCTCGTTTTTTGATAGTAGAGGATAGACGGGAATGAAAAAACCTGCTGCATCGCAGCAGGCTTTTGATATATTTCTATGCAGCTTATTTTGCGAAATAACGGGCGAGGAGACCATCGAATACACGGCCATGACGAGCTTCGTCTTTTGCCATTTCATGAACGGTATCATGGATAGCATCATAGCCGAGCTGTTTAGCCAGCGTTGCGATTTCTTTTTTGCCAGCGCAGGCACCCTGTTCAGCGAGGGCACGCATTTCGAGGTTTTCTTTTGTATCAGCTGTTACGACTTCGCCGAGGAGTTCAGCAAATTTAGCAGCGTGTTCGGCTTCTTCAAAAGCGATGCGTTTGTAAGCTTCGGCAACTTCCGGGTAACCCTGGCGGTCAGCAACACGGCTCATAGCGAGGTACATGCCGACTTCAGAACATTCACCGGTGAAGTTGAGGCGGAGACCTTCAACAACTTTTTCATCGAGGCCTTTGGCAACGCCTACCTGATGTTCGTCAGCATAGGTTTTCGGTCCTTCCGGAACGAGAGTGAATTTTTCTTTCGGAGCACCGCACTGAGGACATTTTTCCGGAGCATCGTTACCTTCAAAAACATAACCGCAAACGCCACATACAAACTTTTTCATAATTGTTACCTCCTAATCATATCAAACATAATTATATAATGGGAATATCTTAAATATCTCGTAACAAATAACTATTATTTATTACGAACACATTATAACAGGTTACTGAGATAAATGCAAGGGTTAATCTTCTTTTGTGCTCCAAGTTTTCCATTCTTCCATCCAGTTTTTCAAAGCTTTCTGGGGAAGGGTATAATCACAAAGTGTTGATTTAAGAGCTTTTCTCAATTCGTCTTCTTTATCACCTAAGGGATAAATGGATTTATATTCATCATATACATCCCAGAAGTCGCGCATGTGGAGATTGGCATACGTACTGCCATAGATTTTGAAACACGTATCGCACAAGGTGATAAAAACGGCTTCTTCATCGTGCTGATTTGCATCGTCAAGACCGCAGCAGCGGGTATAGAGACGAATCTTGTTGCCAAAGAGACGGCGCAGGTAATCATACACATCAGAAACCATTGTAGGCTGTAACTGCAGGAGCTGACAGCCGGGAGCAAAATAAATTGGGTACTGGGCAATGTTGTCAAACGTATCCATAATTGACACCTCTTTTTAATTAATATTTTTTATTTGTTATTTACAAATATTATAACACGAATCACTAGGATTTGCAATAAGCGTTCTGTGTTTCTCCGTAAAATTTAGGGTAAAAAGTCAGGAATACATTATTTTAGTGTTTTATATAACAATAATAATGGCATTCTTCACTTTCATAACATATTTCTTCTTTTGATATCAAAATTTATATTGTAGACTGGGAAGAAATACTATAAAATGAAAGAGCTTGTAATTGTAACCGTATTTTATAAGGAGATATAGCGTGAAGAAAATAGGGCTGAGTACACAGATTTTTTTGGGATTGGCACTGGGTGCGCTCATGGGGTATGTGGTTCCTGATCTGGCAGGTCATTTAAAGCCGTTTGGCGATGCGTTCCTGCGGATGATCAAGATGATTGTCGTACCGCTTATCTTCAGCACCCTCGTTATGGGGATTGCCGGGACTGGCGATTTTAAGAAATTGGGACGTCTGGGCGGAAAGGCTATTATTTGGTTTGAATTTGCGACGACCATTGCCCTGGCTATTGGTTTATTTGTCATGAATGTAACGGAACCCGGCGTGGGCGTGCCTTTGTCGGCAGCCACGGCTGGTTCGGATGCAGTTGCGGCGGCAGGCCAGCACAGCATCGATATGGTGCAGTATGTACTTCACATTATCCCCACGAATATTGTCGATGCAGCGGCACGGCAGGATATGCTCCAGATTATTTTCTTTGCCTGTTTCTTCGGCGTTGCCGTCGCTCATATTGGAGAAAAAGGGACGCTCATTGTCAATTTCTGTCAGAGTGTAGCAGAGGCTATGTTCAAAGTGACTAACTATGTCATGCATTTTGCCCCTCTGGGGGTCTTTGCCATGATTGCGTATACGGTAGGCAGTTATGGTATAACTATGCTGATCCCACTGGGAAAACTGATTCTTTCCGTCGCCGGGGCCACGGCGTTGTTTATTGCCGTTGTAGCCACGATTGCCAGTGTATTTACAAAAATTAATTTTTTCCACCTGATTCTGGCCCTGAAAGATATTCTTTTCCTTGCTTTTTCTACTGCCAGCAGTGAAGCGGCTTTGCCCGGCGCGATGAAACGTCTTCACCGTCTTGGCGTACCCGAAGCGACGGTGACTTTCGTCATGCCGACGGGATACTCTTTCAATCTCGATGGCTCGACACTGTACAGCTCGGCCGGAATCTTGTTTATCGCCCAGCTTTATGGCATTGCCATGCCTATCGAGCAACAATTGCTGGTCATGGTGACACTCATGCTTTCCACTAAAGGCATTGCCGGCGTCCCCGGTGCCGGTATTATCGTCGTCGCCGCAACAGCTGCCGCCTTCAATCTGCCCACAGAAGGGGTAGCCATTCTCCTGGGAATTGACCGCATTCTCGATATGATCCGGACCATCTGTAATGTATGCGGCAACTGCATGGCAACGGTTGTCGTATCCTGCTGGGAAAAAGAACTGAATAAAGATAAGTTTAATAGATTATATAAAGAATTTAGAGAAGAAAAATTGTAACATTTGAAAATGCTCATAAATAAAGGACTCTATTTCAGTAAACTATAGCTGGAATGGGAGTCCTTTTTAATGGGAATAATAAATGTTTGTCCTATTTATCTGGCGGCGTATTGCGGAATATCTTAAATGATGGATTTACCGTTCCTATCCCCATATAACGGGCTTTATAGTCTTTTAGCAAATCTTTGAATTTGTTCCTTAGGAAAAATAAAGCTAACAAGTTAAATCCTACAGGGAATACGAGTGTGATGTTTACCAGAGTCCAGAATAAATCAGGGCCATTTCCCGTTAAAACGATAGAAGATACAATAATAATGTTAGGCAGAGGATATAAATACTTTAAAAGTGTCGTCATGCGATCGCGAAAATGAGGGTAATCTTTGAAGACAAATTGAATAATAGAAATATAATAAGTAAACCAGCCTGTGGTCGTTGTCAAACCAAATAATACGGCGACCAGACCAATCAGCACGACGCCAGGATAGCCGTATACGCTGTTATAAGCCATGATTGTCAGGGTAGCACCGAACTGGCCGGAATCCCAGACACCGGTTACTAATACAGAGAGTGCTGTTATCGTACTGATGACAATGGTATTGATGAATACGTCGAAACTGCCCCAAAGCCCTTGCCGGACTGGATGAACCGTATCAGCAGACCCATATATGAGAGGACTGGATCCTTGCCCGGCTTCGTTGGAATTAATGGATCTGGCTAATCCATCATTAATTGTCTGGATAATCGTAGCTCCGGCAAAACCACCAACAGGTGCCGTATCTGAAAAAGCACAAGTGAAAATCTGATGGAATGCGTGGGGAACTTGTTCTATATTAGCAACGATGACGCCAAGGCCGAAGAGTATGAAAAGAACGCACATAAATGGGACAACCCGGACGGCAAAAGATGCTATCCGCGGTACTCCATTAAAAATGATATAAAACAAAGCGGCAGAATAGATAAGAGTTATGATAATCATATCGAAGCCGAATGAACGGTTCAATATTTCGGCAATAGTAAATACCTGGGATCCACCGAGAAATTGGGCGACGAAGCCGAATGAAAAGAGTAGTGCCAGATATTTTGCTATGGTTGGAAAATGCATGTCCTTTCCAATGCCGTCTGCGATAAAGTATACGCTGCCCCCAAAGTATTCCCCTTTTTCATTTTTATAACGATAGTAACAGCCCAGGGAGGTTTCAGCACACTTGATGATCATACCAAGTACTGCCCATACCCACATCCAGAAAATTGCCCCGGGACCACCAGTAGCAACGGCAGTGGCAACGCCTCCGATAGCGGTACAGCCTACGGCACCGCCAATAGCAATACAGCCGGCCTCGATGGGGGAAACAGTCCCTTTTCTCTTGGAAAACGTTTCTTTTGATTCGGGACTCCAGAGGGAACAGATTGTGTGTTTGATAATATGACAGAAGTGGAAAATAGGAAAACATCGGCTTGCAAACATGAAATAAATGCCAATAAAAATAATAAAAATAATAAAGGGCCATCCCCAGAGAAAGGCATTTATTCCGGTGATAATATTGTATAGCATATCGTAACCTCCTGGGTTATTCATGCTTTTGGCAATAATACGCGTTTATGCCTGCATAAATAATAAATAATATAATTAGATAAATATAATCAGATAAACGATAATAAAAAATCACAAACAATAAAAACGAAAAATAAGTATGATATTTTTGCATACATATAGCTGCAAAGAAGCAGGGTTATAACATTTTATTTCAAATAATTGTTATAACCCCGCTGCTGTTACAGAGAGTACCTTTTATTTATATGCAATTTCTAACGCATTCAGGAAATCATTGACTAAATCATCTGTTTCTTCTATGCCGCAGGAAATTCGGAGAAGTCCATCGGTAATACCCATCTTAAGTCGTTCTTCCCGCGGTACATCATAATGGGAAGACATGACTGGATACGATAAAGTTGTCCGGTAACCGCCTAAGGTCATAGCATAATGAGCAAAACTCAGAGCACGCATAAATTTGTTCATTTTGTCACGATCTTCCGGGAGTTCGATGCTCAGCATGCCACCAAAACCATTAAATTGTTTTTCAGCTAATTCATGCTGTGGATGATTAGGAAGGCTGGGATGATTTACTTTTAATACATAAGGGCTGGCATCCAATGCTTTTGCCAGGGCAGTAGCATTTTTAGCCTGCTGGCGGACACGAAGCTGGATTGTACGGAATCCCCGCGATACGAGCCAGCTTGAAAATGGATCTGCCTGCGTGCCAATTAACACTTGTAAATCATAGGCCTTCTTTATGAGAGAAGCTTTACCGGTTGCAGAACCGCATACGGCATCACTGTGACCATTAGCAAATTTAGTAAGGCTATTGACGACAATATCAGCGCCCAGATCGAGTGGACGGCACTGGACACAAGTCATGAATGTATTATCTACTACAAAAATCGCATTATTATCATGCGCTATATCTGCGATTGCTTTAAGATCTGGTACGGTAATCATCGGATTGGATACGGTTTCCGTGTATAAAAGAGCGGTGTTCGGACGGATAGCTTTCTTTACACTGTCAATGTCCGTAAAGTCGGCGAATGTCGTTTCTACACCATAATGACTCAAAACTTTTGTGAAAATATCAATCGTTTCTCCGTAGAGCGTCATGTCAGACACGATATGATCGCCCGCTTTAACGTTGGAAATAATTGTGGTGGCAATGGCGCCCATGCCGGAACTGCAAGCAATAGAATCTTCACCATTTTCTGCGTAAGTCATTAATTCGATTAATGCGCTGCGGTTTGGATTGCGATTACGATTGTAGCAAAAACCATGTTCATCATAACGTTTTTGTAAATCATCCAGGTCTTCTACATTAAAGGCTGTAGTCATATAAATAGGAGTGGCTTCCGGGTTGGTAGCCGGTTCATTAATGTAGATGCCTTTTGAAAGAACATCTGTACCGAAACTGAATTTTTTGTCTGTTTGTTTAAACATGTTGTAAGACCTCCTGTATTTGACGTGTCTCCAGTATATTGTCTATAGCCACAATAGAGTCAATGTCAAAATGTCTGTTTTTTCACGTTGACTCTATTGTAGCTATATAGTTTAAGATTAGAGCCACAAGACAAATGCATTTGTAAGTTGGGACAACTTTATCTGAACTGGAGGTAGTGCATATGTTAGCACATACGCTGAATGCTATAAACGATTTTTTCTGGAGCATTCCATTCATTGCATTCGTTATTTTTGTAGGGGCTTATTTTACGATAGGGTCTAAATTTTTTACGATTTTTCATTTTGGACATATTATAAAGAACACGTTTATGAGTATGTTCAGCAAGGATGCCCATCAAAAGTCGGAAGGTCATGTTTCTCCGTTTGAAGCGATTTGTGTTTCTGTTGGCGGTAACGTCGGCATGGGAACCATCGGTGGTGTAGCAACAGCTGTTGCTACTGGTGGACCGGGTGCCGTATTCTGGATGTGGTTATGGGCTTTCTTTGGCATGATGGTCAAAATGGTTGAAACGACCTTAGGGTGTTATTACCGCAGCCGTAATGAAAAAGGTGAATATTACGGTGGTGGCACTTATATGCTGGAAAAAGGGATTGCTCATGAATTGCATCATCGTAAATTTGGCACGGTTCTGGCTGTTCTCTTTGGGATAGGTTTTGTTGCTCAGTTTTTAGGTGGTTCCCAGGTATACACCATTTCAGAAATTTTAAAAACAAGTTTTGGTATTGACCAGATGCTGGTTACAGTGTTATATACGGCTTTATTGTATTATGTCATTTACCACGGAATTCCCGGTGTAGCAAAATTTGAAAAATACGCAACTCCTTTTAAATGTTTGTTATACCTCGTAGGATGTTTGTTCTTGATCGTTTTTAATTATCAGAATATTCCACATATGTTTTATCTGATTTTCCATGATGCTTTTACAGGCACTGCAGCTGTTGGCGGTTTTGCCGGTGCCACTATTGCCAAAGTTATTGGTGATGGCGTTGCTCGTTCCATTAATGCCAATGAAGCTGGGCAGGGTTCTTCTCCTTTTATTTATGGATCTGCTGATACTCCGCATCCAGTACGTCAGGCTTTATGGGCATCATTCGACGTGTTTGTAAACACGATGATTGTTTGCTCTCTCACTGCTTTGTGTGTTATTGCTACAGGCGTTTGGGACTCTGGTATTAAAGGGGCATCTCTGAGTATTGCCGCTTTTGAAACGGCTTTCGGTTTCGGTGGGGATATCTTCCTTGGTATCGTAGCGATTCTCTTCGGGATTACCGTAACGAGTGGTTGGTTTACATTCTATGTAGCTGTCATCAATCATGGTTTTAGAAGCCGCCCGATTCTTCGCGACCGTTTAGTAAAAATTTTCAAATTTGTATATCCAATTCCAAATTTAATCATTGTTGGTTCTATTGTTTATACTGGCAACGGCCCGGATCTTTTCTGGACAATCGTTAATATTACATTGATTGCTCCGGTTGCTACAAACTTACTGGGATTGTTGGTATTGCGTAAGAAATTCTGGGCATTACTGAAAGACTATAAAGCCCGGTATATGGGTATTGGCAAAGTAGATCCAGATTTCTGCATTTTTTATGAAGATGATCCGGAAGTCTTTGCTCAGGAAGAAGCAATCCGGCAGAGAGCCCGTGAAATTGATGCCAAAGCTCATGCTAACAAGTAAAGTTGAATAGTACTTTTATAAAATGTATATAAGCCACTCATAAAATTTTCAAAAAATTTTATGAGTGGCTTATATACTATATTCAATTCGCTGTCCGTCATCGAATATTCCAATTTGTTTTTTGCATTTGACCATTTTTAAAGTCCATGATATGGTTATGATATTAGTCAGATGCGAGGAGATTCCGTATGAAAAAATTTTACGCCATTGGTGAAGTGTCCAAAATAATGGGTGTATCCGTACAAGCTTTACGATACTATGCTAAAATTAATCTGCTTGAACCGGAATATATTAGCCCCCGTACAGGATACCGGTATTATACATATGAACAATTTCATTTTATCGACCGCATTAAATATTTGCAGAAATTCGGCTTTTCACTGGATGAAATACGTACGATATTACTGCGAAATGATATTGATAAGCTCGTAACTATGCTGGATCAAAAAAAGGAAGACTTTCAAAAACAGATTGAACAGTTGCATGATACGATAGATATGATTACCTGGTATCACGATTATTTTATCCGCAGCCAGAAGGAAAATAAAAGCCATATCAGTCATTTACCGAAACGCTATCTGGTCGTAGCTAAAATAAAAGAAGGGGAGACAAAAGAAAGCTATCACATACGTCTGCATAAAATAAAAAACTCAAGTGAATTAAAAAATGAAGTATACAAACGACAGTTTTCTCTGATTCTGTCATATGCAGATTTCCTGGAAGGTAAAAATAATCCGACTCATATTGGTATGTTTTTAAATAATAAGCCTGAAACAGCCTCCAAGCATGTTATTGAAATCCCGGAAGGCGACTATTTTTGCATGACCTCTCACATTTTATGTGAACAGTGTAATCCCTATGAAGCAAAAGTATATTTCCGGCATTTACATTGCAAACCTAAATTGGTTCTGGCTAATGAATATGAAAATAGTTTATGTGAATATACCCGTTGTCCCTATGAAATACAAATTTTAATTCCGCCGGGCATAGAGCATCCGATGACAATATGATACTTTAATATGTGAAGACCATTTACAGGGACACGTTGCAAAACCAACAGACAAGAATCTGTGTATCTGATATACTGTGAACTAGAGGTGATGTATCATGAATTTGCAGTATAGTCCCAATAAGATTTGGATAGAGAATGAAGAAGGAAAGACCGTCGGGGAAGTTGATTTTTTCCAGGACGAACAGGGCGATTATGACATCGTCCATACGGAAGTCGATGATAGTATGCGCGGTCAGGGAGCGGCTGGCCGTTTGGTTCAGGCAGCGGCTGATTATATTCGCAGTACGGGGCATCAGACCAAGGCTTCGTGCTCCTATGCGTCCCGCTGGTTCATGCGTCATAAAGACTACAGCGACGTATATCTTCCCTGATTTTTATTGACAGCTCTGCGGAGTACGTGTAAAATAATGTTCGTTAAGCCATATCGACAGTTCGCTTGTACCATCCTGTCGTAAAACAAAACCAGGACTGTTTATTTGTGTGAGACAGCTCTGCTTTGGCAGGGCTGTTTTTTTATAGGAGTACAGCCATGTATTATTTAAAGACAGAACAATCATTTGATGCGGCTCATTTTCTTAAAGGGTATGCAGGAAAATGCCATAATCTGCACGGTCACCGCTGGCGGGTCATCGTAGAAATCCGGTCGGACAAGTTGCGGACTGATGCACAATGCCGCAGTATGGTAGTGGATTTTTCTGACTTGAAAAAGAGTCTGAAAGATATTTGTGATTTCTATGACCATAGCCTGATATATGAAACGGGGTCTCTGAAGGAAACGACTGTAGCCGCCTTGAAGGAAGAAGATTTCTGTCTCCATGAAGTGCCTTTCCGGCCGACGGCAGAGGAGTTTTCCCGCCATATTTATGAAACGATGCAACAGCAGGGATATGATGTTTCCCGCGTAGATGTATACGAAACGCCTAATAATTGTGCGTCTTATGGAGGCTGACATGAAGGTAGCAGAGAAATTTATCAGTATCAACGGGGAAGGGAACCGGGCAGGTGAGTTGTCTGTATTTGTGCGTTTTCAGGGATGTAATCTCCGCTGCAGTTACTGTGATACGTCATGGGCCTATGAAGCGGATTGTCCCTATGAAGAACTGACACCCGATGAAATCGTGGAGTACGTCCTGTCTACGGGCGTGCATAATGTTACGCTCACTGGTGGGGAACCGCTGCTGTCTCAGGGAATCGCTGAATTAATAGAAAAACTCCTGGCACAGCCAAAAATCCGCGTAGAAATTGAAACGAACGGCGCTGTAGACCTGCGTCCATTCTGTATGCCTGCGCGGCCTGTCTTTACGATGGATTACAAATTGCCTTCCAGCGGCTGGGAACGGGCTATGAAAGTGGAGAATTTTTCTGTCCTGGAAAAGCAGGATACGGTGAAGTTTGTCTGCGGCAGCCAGGAAGACCTGCAGCGGGCGTGGGAAGTCATACAAGAGTACAGGCTGACAGAACGATGCCATGTGTATCTCAGTCCAGTATTCGGTTCGATTGAACCGGTCGATATGGTTGCTTTCATGGAAACACATAAAATGAACGATGTGCGTTTACAAATCCAGATACATAAGGTTATCTGGAATCCAGAGAAACGGGGTGTCTGATATGATTGATACCAAAGCGATAGAAGAACATGTACGGGGGATTCTCATTGCTCTCGGAGAAAATCCTGACCGGGAGGGCCTGGTGGAAACGCCGAAACGGGTAGCCAAAATGTACCAGGAAGTCTTTGACGGCATGAATTACACGAATCATGAACTAGCACAGATGCTGGATAAGACCTTTGCAGAAGATACGACCAGTGCAGGCAGCGATCAGGTCGTCGTCATGAAAGATATTGACCTTTTTTCGTACTGTGAACATCATATGGCCCTCATGTACGATATGAAAGCGACCGTTGCCTATATTCCCAAAGGCAAGGTCATTGGTCTTTCTAAGATTGCCCGCATCTGTGACATGGCCGGGCGGCGGCTGCAGCTTCAGGAACGGCTGGGCCGTGATATTGCCGATATTCTGGGAGAAATCACAGGCAGTACGGATATTGCTGTCCTCCTGGAAGGCCGGCACAGTTGTGTCAGTGCCCGGGGAATCAAGAAAACGGATGCGAAAACGCGTACGGTCGAACTGCGGGGCCGTTTTAAGGAAGAACCGGCATTGCAACTCTACCTGCGATAACAAATGAGGCAGTGGCAAATGAGCATTAAAAGCTATGTTTGCCGCTGCCTCTCTTTTGTATACGTGAACCAGAGACGATTCCTACAGGAAATTTTCCCGGAATAAGACTAAAAATTTCCTATAGGATAGTCGTGTTTAATGGTATACTAAAAGAAAAGAATGGTTACGAAATAACATGTAATTTTAGCTTGTAAGGAGTGATTGATAATGAAATGGAAAGAACCGCTGTCGATTCATCATCTTACGCTGACGAACCGTATCGTCATGCCGCCTATGGCTACCCGGGCTGCTTCTCATGGCTACATTGATGAAGAAATATGTAAGTATTATCAGAAACGGGCAGAAAAGGGCTATCTGGGTCTGATCATTACGGAGCATATGTATATTGATAAGCAAGGAAAAGCCGATCCGAATCAGATTTCCATTTCCCGCAATGGCGATATTGGCGGCCTGCGGCAGCTGACCCGGTGTATCCACCGCGAAGGGAGTACGCGTGTGTTTGCTCAGATTAATCATGCCGGTTCTATTGCCGATCCCATTGTGACGCGGCAGCAGGCTGTGGGCCCGTCTCCTGTACTACATCCCCGTCAGAAACAGAGCCAGGTCCTGCCACGGGAGTTATCTGTCGAAGAAATACAGGTACTCGTAGCAGAATATGCCGCCGCTGCCGGCAGAGCCAAAGCGTCCGGATATGACGGCGTGGAAATCCATGCGGCTCATGGATATCTGCTGAACCAATTTTATTCACCACTTACCAACCACCGTAACGACGCCTATGGCTGTGACACGCTGGAAAAACGTGTTCATTTCCATTTGCAGGTCATCCATGCTATCCGTATGGTCGTCGGTACGGCGTATCCGCTGGCTATCCGGTTTGGCGGATGTGACTATCAGCCGGGCGGCAGTACAATCAATGATGCCGTGGAAGCAGCTAAATTGTTTGCAACGGCTGGGGTTGATCTGATTGATGTATCAGGCGGCATGAATTTCTTTGTCCGCCAGGATCATACAGAACCGGGTTATTTCCGCGATATGTCTTCCGCTATCTGTCATCATGTTTCCGTACCGGTCATCCTGACTGGCGGGGTACAGACAGTGGAACAGGCAGAAGACCTTCTTGTCACGGGAGCGGCTGATATGATCGGGGTTGGCCGGGCCATATTACAAGATGCGGAATGGCCGAAACGTGAATTAGGAAAATAGTATAATATAGATAACATGACAGGCTGTCCGATGAGGGCAGCCTGTTATATTATCTATATTATATTGTTGCTTTTTTAATGGATAAGGCAATGCGTTTCCGTTCTGTATCTACAGAAAGAATCATACAGTCTACGATATCGCCGACGTGTACGATATCTGTCGGGTGATGGAAGGGATGATTGCATAATTCTGACCGGTGGACGAGGCCGGGCGTTTTAAGGCCGATATCGACAAAGGCACCGAAATCGACGACGTTGTGGACCGTACCGCGCACGATAGAACCGATTTCCAGTTCATCCAGGGACAGGACGTGGCGTCGTGTCAGCGGTTTGGGGAAGTCGCTGCGCACATCCCGGCCGGGTTTCCGCAATTCTTCCAATATGTCACGGACTGTTGGTTCGCCGGCATTGAGGGCCGATGCCAGTTTAGGGGCGGCGTTCATTTGCAGACGGCTCTGCAAATCCTGCAGGCGGGCCGGGTTCTTCAGATCTTTCAGAGTAAATCCGTACTGACGCACGATTTTAGCGGCCAGATCATACGATTCCGGATGGACAGACGTATTATCCAGTGGCTGGGTACTGTCTTTGATGCGTAAAAATCCGGCACACTGGGTAAATGTCGCCGGACCCAGCCGGTTGACATTCATCAGTTCCTGGCGGTTGTGGAATGGGCCGTTTTCATTGCGATAGGTGACGATGTTTGCAGCCGTAGCTGAGGTCAGGCCCGATACGTGCTGCAACAGAGCAGCTGAAGCCGTATTGAGATCGACGCCGACATAATTGACAACCGATTCGACGACTGCATCCAGTGCTGCCGTCAGGGATTTTTGATTGACATCATGCTGATACTGGCCGACACCGATGGACTGGGGGTCGATTTTGACCGATTCTGCCAGCGGGTCCTGGATGCGGCGGGCGATGGAAACGGCTCCGCGTATCGTGACATCCAGATCCGGTAATTCCTCCCGGGCCAGTTCCGATGCCGAATAAACCGAGGCGCCGGCTTCGTTGGTAATGAGATAGCGGCATTTCAAATGCTGTTCATGGATTAAGCGGGAAACGAACTGTTCCGTCTCATATGAGGCCGTTCCGTTACCGATGGAAATGAGGGTAACTTCGTGCTCCCTGATCATGTGGGTCAGAGCATCGGCGCTTTCATGACGCTGTTTTTCCGAGCCCGTAAGGTGATAGGTCCCGTAGGCCAGCACGGCACCGGTAGAGTCGATGACAGCAGCTTTGCAGCCTGTGCGGTACCCCGGATCGAGACCGAGAATGGTCTGACCGGTAAAAGGAGGCTGCAGGAGCAGACTGCGCAGATTAGAGGCAAAGACCTGAATAGCCTGTTTTTCTGCCTTTTCTGTGAGTTCATTGCGGATTTCCCGTTCTATCTGGGGACAGATGAGACGTTTATAGCTGTCGGTGGCGGCGCTTTCCAGTATATCTTTATATGGAGAGGGGCCTTTGATGATCATCTGGCACAACCGGCTGATATATGCGTCGGTACGGACTTCCAGATTGACTTTCAGCGCTTTCTGGTTTTCCCCGCGGTTAATAGCCAGGATACGATGACTGGGCAGGCGCCGGATGGCTTCGTGAAAATCTCTATAGGCGAGATAAATCCGTGATTTTTCCTCTTCTTCCTGCAGCGAGCAGGTGAGTTTGCCGTCATGCCAGAAGGCGTTACGTAAAAAACGGCGGTATGGGGCGAGTTCGGAGCAGCGTTCGGCAATAATATTAGCAGCGCCCTGGATGGCATCCTCTACGGTAGGCACATCTTTGCTCAGATAAGCTTCTGCTGCTTTTTCCGGAGCTGGCCCGTGTATATCCTGATTCCAGAATAAATCAGCCAGAGGTGTCAGGCCTGCGTCGCGGGCCATCGATGCTTTCGTACGCTTTTTAGGCTTAAAGGGCAGATATATATCTTCTACATCCTGTAACAGCCGGGCTTTTTCCAGCTGGCTTTTGATTTCATTGCTCCATAATCCCTGATCCATGATGGATTGGCGTACCGTGTCCTTGCGGTTGCTGAGTGTTTCTTCGTATTCATACTGTTCCTTGATCTGGCGCAGCTGTTGTTCATCCAGGGTCCCCGTTGCCTCTTTGCGGTACCGGGCGATAAACGGGATGGTATTGCCACTGGCAAACAGGTCTAATGCGGTCCGGACCTGTCCCGGTCGGATATGCAGGTCAGAAGCTATCTGATGGATAATCATTTCTTCATTCATGCCGGTCTCCTTTCTTCCTAGTACTATATTATGAGTGGAAATAGCTGTTCCGTCAACGGCTGATTTGACAAAGGGGCGAATATAATGTATATTTTTCGTATTATTTAGAATCTTTGTATTGCCATTTCAACAAATAACGGTTACAATATAGTAGAAGCGCAATTTAAAAATCATACTCATTTAATAGCATTCACAGGTGAAAAATCCTTGTTAATGGAGAAAGGAGGATTATGTCTATGGATATTGCTGCAGTATTACGGGAAAACGGCTATAAAGTCACGCCACAGCGTCTGGCCGTGTATGAAGTAGTCAACAATAATACGACACATCCCAATGCAGAAGCCATTTATAAAGAATTACAGCCCAAATATCCGTTCATGAGTCTGGCGACGGTATATAAAACGATGGAAATTTTTGCAAAAATCGGTGTCGTACAGGTGCTGCAGTGCGAAGAAGATGCGCACCGCTATGATTTTAACACCAAGCCCCATGCCCATATCCGCTGCACCCGCTGCAACCGCGTCATGGATGTAGATGTGGAACGGGATAAGCTCGCTGATCTGGCTCAGACACAAACGGGCTATCGGGTAGATTCTGTCAATGTATCCTTTACGGGAATTTGTGCAGAATGCCAGAATGAAGAAACGGGATTCCAGAACGAAAAAGAAAATTAATAGGATAAGCAGGCAGGCTGGGACGAATTGGTTTCGTTGCAGCCTGTTTTTGCATAAAAGGAGAAAAGGCTATGCTTCATATAGGATGTCATTTATCTGTTTCCCAGGGATTCCTGCATATGGGTGAAGAAGCCCTGTCGATCGGTGCCGATACATTTCAGTTTTTTACACGCAATCCCCGCGGCGGCAGCGTCCGGCCTCTCGATACGGACGATATGGCAGCGTTGAACCGGCTGATGGCGGAGCATCATTTTGCTCCTATACTGGCTCATGCACCGTATACGCTGAATGGCTGTTCGAAGACGGAAAAGACGCGGATTTTTGCCAGAGAAGCTATGGCTGATGACCTGCGCCGTCTGGAATACCTCGATCATTGCCGCTACAACTTCCATCCGGGCAGCCACGTCGGACAGGGGGCGGAAACAGGAATAGATTTTATTGCTGATATGCTCAATACGTGCATGTTCAAAGGCCAGAAAACGACGGTCCTGCTGGAAACGATGGCCGGCAAGGGGACAGAAGTAGGCCGCAATTTTGAGGAAATTGCCGCTATCATTGAAAAGGTGGAACTGCAGGACAACATCGGGGTCTGCCTCGATACCTGCCATGTCTTTGACGGCGGATATGATATCGTTCATCATCTCGATGACGTGCTGACTCAGTTTGATACGCGTATTGGCCTGTCCAGACTGAAAGCCATCCATATCAATGACAGTAAAAATGAACTGGGAAGCCATAAAGACCGCCATGAAAAGATTGGTGAAGGCCATATCGGCATCGAAGCGTTTACGCAAATTATCAATCATCCGGCATTACGGCAGCTCCCCTTTTATCTGGAAACACCGAATGAACTGCCGGGATATGCTCATGAAATTTCACTTCTGCGAAGTTTGTACAAGGAATAAGAGGTGACGACATGCGCATTTTACATACGGCGGACTGGCACCTGGGAAAGATGTTTTATGGCGATTATCTGACGGATGAACAGGAATACGTGCTAAAAGAACAATTTCTGCCACTGCTGAAAGACGAAGGCATAGAGGCCGTCGTCCTTTCCGGGGATGTCTATGACCGCAGCCTGCCGCCGGCTGCTGCTGTGGAATTGTTTGATGAAATTGCGACAAAGGTGACGGCGGAACTTCATATTCCTTTTCTGGTCATCAGCGGCAATCATGATAGTGCGTCCCGCCTTTCCTTTGGCAGTGCCCTTCTGGCCCGGCAGGGACTGTATATTGCTGGTGATCTGGACAAGCTGACGGGGCCGGTCATCCTCCGCGATGATGCGGGACCGGTTGCCTTTGTGCTGCTTCCCTATGCCGAACCGGCTGATGTCCGCCATTTTCTGAGTGATGAAACCATCCACGATCATCAAAAGGCATTGGAAGCACTCTGTGCATTTCAGTCCAGAGGATGTGATGACATGCGGGCTGTCTGCGTCAGTCATGTCTTTGCCTCTGGCGGGGTAAGCAGCGATTCCGAACGGCCTCTTTCTATCGGTGGTACCGATATGATCGACAGTGCAGTTTTTGACCGCTTCCAGTATACCGCACTGGGGCATCTTCACGGGCCGCAGCAGGTGGGACGGCAGGAGGTGCGGTATGCCGGGAGCCTGCTTAAGTATTCCTTTAGCGAAGCAACACAAAAAAAAGGGGCTGTCCTCGTCGACCTGGCTGATAATGGACAGGTCAGCAGCCGGTTTATTTCCTTTACGCCACGCCATGATGTGCGTATTCTGAAAGGTTCATTCCACGATATTATGGAACGAGAAGATGACCGGACCGGTGATTATGTATTGGCACGTATCGATGACACCGAACCGGTCCTCGATGGCATGGCCAGACTGCGCAAGAAATATCCTAATGCCATGGCACTGGAGGCCCCGCGGCGCCGTATTTCAGACCATGCCGGTGACCGGGATTTCAATATCCGCGGGACGACAGAAGAAGAACTCTTTTCCAGTTTTGCCGGTGCCATGAGGCCGGAACAGCCTTTGTCGGAAAAGGAAACAGACTGTCTGCATCAGCTTTGGGACGCATTGCGCAAAGAAGAAGGAGGAGGGATTTTATGAAGCCCGTTTATCTGGATATGACTGCCTTTGGCCCGTATGCAGGCCGGCAGGTCATCGACTTCCGCCTTCTGGGAGACCGGCAGTTGTTTCTCATTTACGGACCGACTGGCTCAGGGAAAACGACGATTCTTGATGCCATGTGTTATGCCCTGTACGGAGAACTGAGTGGCGGTACAGAAGGACGCAACGGAGCGCATATGCGCAGTGAATATGCGACACCAGAAGAAGTGACGCAGGTAGCGTTTACCTTTACGATTGGACAAAAATTATATCGCGTCGAACGGAGCCCGGACCAGGAAATCGCGAAAAAAAGAGGAACGGGTACGCGGCATGTATCTATGAAAGCTGCCCTTTACGAGCTGAATACACCGGATGGGGACATATTGGTGACCAGTAAGAATGTCTCCCAGAAAATTGAAAAACTCCTGGGATTTAAATCGGACCAGTTCCGTCAGGTCGTCCTCCTGCCCCAGGGGGATTTCCGGAAATTGCTCCTGGCCAATTCATCAGACCGGCAGCGCATCATGCAGGTGCTGTTCCATACCCAGCGCTATGACCGGCTGCAGGCACTGGCCAAAACCATGCATGATGATGTCAGCCATGCCTATGAAGACCTGAAGAAAAAGATTGAGCAATATTTGTCACTGACGGGAGCCGCTGATGAAGCAATACTGATGCAGACCATTGCAGATAAAACAGCGCAGGCAGGGGAAGCAAAGGAAAAATCTGGCCGGGCTGTCCGCCAGCGCGATGATTTCCAGAAGGAAGTCCAGCAGGCCGAGGCTGTTGCCAGCCACTGGAAAGCATGGGAAGATGCCAAGGTACGGCTGCAGCAGCTTGAAACGCAAAAAGAGACTATGGCCGCGGAAGAAAAGAAGCTGGATTTATTGGAAAAAGCCCGCCTGCTCAGTGAACCCTGCCGTACTCTCGATGATATCCAGAAGCAGGGCGTAGAGGCTTCGAAAGAATGGGAAACGCTTCAGACAAAGGCGACGGCTGCTGATACAGAACTGAAACGGCTCAATGGGCAGGAAGAGGATATGAAGGCCGGTCATGATCAATGTGAAACAGATAAAGCGGAAGCCATCCGCCTGGAAAATCTCGTGACAGAAGCCGATTCATATGCCGCATTGAAAGAAGAACAGCATAAAGCGTCCCTGCAGGCAGCGGCTTGTGAAAAGGCATGGCATACAGCCGACCAGACACGGGAAATGGCTCAGAAAAAATTGGATATGGTCCGCAAGACACGGGATGCCCTGTCGGGCCGGGAAGGCGAGTATGAAAAGGTAAGGGCAAGGACTAAACAGTGGAAGCTCCGTGCCAATCAGGAAAAACAGATAGAGAATCTGAAGAACAACTGGCAGGATACGGCAAAGAAACAAGAAGCAGCTGCCAGCCACCTGAAAAACGTATTGCAGAAGGCCGTTCAGGACAAAACGGATTTTGACGCCGTGAGTGCCATGTTCCTTCAGGGGCAGGCCTTTGTCCTGGCGGAAAATCTGCACGATGGAGATGTCTGCCCCGTATGCGGGGCCGTATCCCACCCCAAACTGGCAGTCAAACCAGCTGATTTCCCGGAAAAGGCCGATGTCGAACGCTGCCGGAAACGGGCGGAAGCAAGCGAACAGCAGCGCCAGCAGGCGGAACAGGACGAACAGGTCCTGTCTGCGCAGGCGCAGGAACAGCAACGCCAGTATGAATTGCTGCGGCAGCAGTATCCCGAAGACGGGACGAGTGCCGACTGGTCCCGCCGGGCAGAACAGTCGGCTGCAGAAGAAGCTGTTCTTCTGAAAGAAATCGAACAGGCACGGCAGCTTGCACAACAGCTGGAAGAGAAAGAAAAAACGGTGACGCAGCAGACGGCAGTGACAGAACAGGCCCGCAAGGATTATGAGGAAGCACGGCTGTACCGGACGAAGGCGGAAGAAGCCCTGGCCAGAGCAGAACGGACACTTCCTGAAGAATATCGCAATCCTACTGTGTTGAAAGGGAAAATACAGACTCTCCGTCAGCAGCTCGCTGCCTTTGAAAAGAAAGAAAAAGACTGGAATGCGGCCAGACAAAAGCAGGAACAGGAAAAGGCCCACTGGAGCGGACAGGCCCGGATGAAAGAAGCCCAACGGGATGAGCTGCGCCAGAAATATAAGAAAGCGCTGGAAGAATTAAAGGCACAGGCTGGTCAGTGCGGATTCCGTGATATGAATGAATGCCGGGCTCTGCAGAAAGAGTTGCAGCAGATTGAACCGTTAAAAGAAAAACTGACTTCCTATGGAGCATCTCTCCAGCAGACACGGGGACAGGTCCTGCAGGAAGAAAAGATGATTCAGGGCAAGACAAAACCGGATATGGAAACATACCGCAAGAAGCTGGATGCTTTGAATCAGGCCTGCCAGGACTTGTCCCGGCAGCAGGCCGCACTGGCTGCAGAACTCCGCCAGCTTACGAACTGTGCCAGTCAGATTGATGCCTGGCACAAGGAACAGACTGAGCTGAGTGAACACTATAAGACAGTGGGAGCTCTCTATGATCTTATCAGCGGCAGGACGACGGGAATTAATTTTGAACGGTACGTCTTAGGAGCGCTCCTCGATGAAGTGCTCCAGGCGGCGAATCAGCGGCTGCAGAAAATGAGCCGCAACCGCTATGAACTGCAGCGGTCCCACTCTTGGGATGACCGCCGGGTGCGTCAGATCGGCCTCGATATTGAAGTCTTCGATGCCTATACGGGATATACCCGTCCGGCCAATACGCTGTCCGGCGGAGAAACCTTTCTGGCCTCCCTGTCTCTGGCACTGGGGCTGGCCGACGTAGTGCAGGCTTATTCCGGGGGCATTCACCTGGATACCATCTTCATCGACGAAGGATTCGGGACGCTGGACCCGGAAACGCTTGATTTTGCCCTGAAAGCGCTATTGGAATTACGTCAGGGCGGACGCCTGGTAGGGATTATCTCCCACGTAGGTGAACTGCGGGAACGCATTGATACCCGCCTGGCTGTCAAAAAGACCGATTGCGGCAGTGTTGCCTCCTTTGAACTCCTCTAGACTATCTTGAATGGCAGACTCTTTTAGTATATAATTCTTTATATCCGCAAAAGAGGTAGTATTTAGCCGTTATTGGGGGATGGGGGATTTTATACAATGTCATTAGAAAAAGTAAAGGCTTATTTTGCACAATATGGTATGGAAGACCGGGTGCAGGTATTGCATGAATCAAGTGCTACTGTCGATCTGGCCGCAGCAGCCCTGCACACGGAAGGGAAACGTATTGCCAAATCCATGTCGTTTTATGGCGACGATGATTCGGCGTTTCTCGTTATTTTTGCCGGCGATGCCCGGGTAGACAACCGCAAATTCAAAGACACATTTCACCGCAAGGCGTCTATGGTCAAACACGATGACGTAGAACGTCTCATCGGCCATCCCGTCGGCGGTGTGTGTCCCTTTGCTGTCAATCCCGGTGTAGATGTATATCTGGATGAATCATTGAAACGGTTCCAGACGGTATTTCCCGCCTGTGGTACCGGAAATAGTGCCATCGAACTGACACTGCCGGAATTAGAAACCTACTCTCATGCCAAAGGCTGGGTCAATGTAGGTAAAGGCTGGGAAGAAGCGTAAGGAGGGAATATTATGACATTTAAATTTGCTCATACTAATTTCAATGTTCTCGATTTGGACAGAAGCCTGAAATTTTATAAAGAAGCCCTGGGACTGGTAGAACAACGGCGCATCGAAAATCCTAACTTCACCATTGTCTATGTCGGCAACGATGCCAGTGATTTCCAGTTGGAACTGACCTGGCTCAAAGACCGGAAAGAACCGTATAATCTGGGTGAAAATGAATTCCATACGGCGTTCCGGGTACAGGATTTTGATGCGGCTCATAAGAAACATGAAGACATGGGCTGTATCGTCTTTGAAAATAAGGCCATGGGGATTTACTTCATTGCCGATCCGGACGGATACTGGCTGGAAGTCATCCCTGTACGCTAAAAACGTAACAGGATAATCGAATGCGACAGCGAGAAAGACAACCTCTGGCAGCAGCCAGAGGTTGTTAGCGTTTATGAAAGGGGAATAAGATGTATAGACCGGAGCTTTTTATTTTTGATATGGATGGTCTTATGTTCGATACGGAGCGGATTTCCGTACCGTGCTGGCGGGCCATTGGCCGTAAATATGGTATAGATATGGAGGATTCATTTTTTGATACCATATTTGGCATGAATAATGCGAAAATAAAAGAAATATTTTTGCAGACCTATGGGGCGGACTTTCCCTATGATGCATTCCACGATGAGAAGAAGGCCATGCAGCTGGCAATCTATCATGAAAAGGGTGCCCCGGCAGAACCGGGCCTGCAGGAATGCCTGGATTACGCGCGACAGGAAGGTATCCGCTGCGCAGTCGCTTCTTCCTCTGCAGAAGAAACGGTACGGCTGCTGCTTCATAAAGCCGGATTGGAGTCCTATTTCTGCCATATCCAGAGCGGTGATGCCATGGCTCACAGTAAACCCGCCCCGGATATTTTCCTGGCAGTCTGCCGGACTCTGGGCGTACGACCGGAGCGGGCTCTTGTCCTTGAAGACTCGGGAAATGGCCTGAAAGCCGCGGCGGCAGCTCATATCCCGTCTATCTGGGTACCCGATCTGGTCCGTGTGGAACCAGCTGTGGCTGCAACGGCCTGGCATACCTGCCAGACACTGGCAGGCGTGCCGCCGCTGATTCAGAATCTGCCTGTGTGGAAAGAGAGTGCGAACTAAATGAGTGAACAACGTCAACATCTGATGATAGGGCTGACCGTATTTCTGGGGATGCTGGCAGCCATTGCCCCACTTTCAACAGATATGTACTTGCCGGGACTTCCGGCCATGATGGCCGATTTCGGTGTCGTACCATCTATGATACAGCTGACGCTGACGGCGTCCATGGCCGGCATGGCTGCCGGTCAGATCATAGCCGGTCCTGTCAGCGACGATGCAGGGCGGCGGAAGCCTCTGTTTCTGGGCATGGCCGTTTTTTCCCTTTCGTCCGTCGCCTGTATTTTCTCTCCGACAATCTGGCTGCTCTTAGTGTCCCGGTTTATCCAGGGGTTTGCCGGCGGTGCCGGCATCGTCATTGCCCGGGCCATTGCCCGTGATGTCTGCCGTGGAACGGCTCTGACCCGGCTCTTTTCCATGCTCATGCTGGTCAATGGCATCGCCCCTATCCTGGCTCCGGTCATAGGCGGACAGATTTTACGGTTTTCCAGCTGGCGCGGCATATTCTGGCTGCTCGTCATCATTGGCCTGGCGCTGGCAGTCTGTGCTCTCTTCATGCCGGAAACGCTTCCCATCCGTAAGCGGATCCATGGCGGACCGCTGGCAGGCGTCCGGAGCTTCGGCAAGTTATTCCGCGATACGTATTTTATGGGACACTGTGTCATGCAGTGTTTTGCCTTCGCGGCGTTTTTCGGATATATATCGGCTTCTTCTTTCGTTTTCCAGAATATCTATGATGTGACGCCTCAGACATTCAGTCTGATTTTCGGCATCAACGGCATCGGTCTCATGATCAGCGGCGGCCTGACAGGACGGCTGGCCGGTCGCATTCCCGACTGGAAGATGCTGCGCTTTGTCCTATTGGTGGCGGCGGTAGGCAGTATGGCACTGCTGACAGGATTCTTCCTGCACTGGTCTGTCTATGCTATTCTGGTCATTCTTTTCTTCACGGTGGCGACACTGGCTTCCTTATCGACTAGCAGCTTTTCTATGGCTATGCAGGCACAGGGAAAAAATGCCGGCAGCGCTGCGGCACTCATCGGCTTTTTCTCCATGATTTCCGGGGCGGTCATGGCTCCTGTCGTAGGAATTGCCGGAAGCTATACGGCGATTCCCATGGGTATCGTCATGGTCATCGGAGAAGCAGGAGCTCTCGTATCGTTTTATCTCTTTATTTATCCAAGCCATAAGAATAGAAGAGATACAAAAGATGTGATACAATAAATGTATCAAGTTGTTTGAGGTGATAACATGAATACAAAAGCAGAAAAATTTAAAACCTATATCGACAAGGTGGATCCCAAAGCCTTTACCGTGAACGAAATGAAAGACGACGAACGCCATTCCGTTGCTTTCCAATCGGGTATTGAAGTCAAAGGCCAGCGGCTGCCGTTCCTGGTACTCATTGACGACAGTATCTATGTCATGCTGCGCATTTTCGTCGCAACCGGAGTCGTCAATGATGGGAATAAGGCTGCCATTTATGATTTCATCAATCAGGGTAACAAAGAATACAAAGTATTCAAATTCTACATATCGGATAACGGCGATATCGTGCTCGATATCTGTCTGCCTGCTACCGATGATGCCTTTGATCCGCAGCTCGTCGATGCCATGATTCGTCAGGTCGCCTATCCCTATCTGAATGATAACCTGACCAGTATTCTGGAAAAAGTATAACAGTGAAATAGAAAAAGGAATGCCCCATGATAACCTACGTTTTCATGGGGCATTCCCTTTTTAACATCAAACGTCAAACATCAAACATCTTTTATCTCAGCTGCGGAGTGAATCCATATATGCCAGATATTGTTCTTTTGTCATGCGTGGCTTATAGTCTTTCAGGATGTCTTCCAGGCCAGCAGCGTTGTCATAGAGAAGGTCGATGACGGTCATTGCCATTACTTTGGTCGTCTTGATATACGCGGCCTGTTTCTGGAACAGTTCAAATTCGGCACTGTGAAGGGCTCCGTGGACACAGCCTACATGAGGGTGGATACAGGGCATGAGGTTGCAGATATCGCCGACATCGGTACTGCCGGCATTGAACGGCGGGTTCGTATCGACGTGGTCCTTGCCGAAAATAGCGTCGGCGTTGGCTTCGCAGATTTTGCCCAGAGCTTTATCCTGTTCCATGGGAAGGTAACCCGGCATATCCTTGATTTCACAGGTAGCACCGATGGCGTCGGCACCGGCACGAAGGGCGCGGTTGATGCGGTCGTTGTAGAATTTCATGGCGTCGGCCGATGCGGCGCGGACGTAGCTTTCCATGCGTACCAGATCGGGCACGACGTTGACCAGATCGCCGCCGGAGGTGATAATCGGATGGAAGCGGACGTGGTCTTTTTCCTGGAATGTTTCTCTCAGGGCATTGACGCCCATGATGCCCAGCATGCAGGCATTGAGTGCATTGATACCCAGATGAGGCTGTCCGGCTGCGTGCGCTGCCTTGCCATGGTATTCAATGAGTTTGGTGATGAAACCGCTCATGCCGCCGTTGAGGATGATATTGCCTTCCGGGTCATCCGTCGAGTAGGCATGCATTTCCATGGCGGCATCTATATCATCGAATCCGCCCTGAAGAATGATTTCCTGCTTGCCGCCGAAGAAATGGATTTTCCCTTCATCCATGAGCTTCTTGCGGTATTCGATTTCAATACATTCTTCACTCGGCACGGCAAAGAAGACGACATCGCCACCGAGATAATCCATGGCTCCGGCATCTTTCAGCGCCATGGCGACGCCGAGCATATCGGAAATCTGGATGAAATGACCGCAGCAGTGAGCCGCGCCGGTTACTGGATCGGCTGACGGATGGCGGCGGCAGACGATAGAATCGAGTTCCCCCATGACGGCGACAGTACGCTTGGAGTTTTTGCCCTTCAGCCGGCCTTTGACACCGGTGATGGCCCAGCCTGTCGTATAAGGAATACCCAGCTTATCCATGGCTTCCTGGACTTTGGCTGATGTCTTTGTTTCTTTATAACCCAGTTCAGGTTCATCGAATACAGACGTTCCGAAAGACATGATATCTTCGGCGCGTTTATCAATGGCATCGCAGACTTTCTGTTTTAATTCTTTTTTGGTCATAGTAAAGCCTCCTTTTTAAACCTAAATGACACCTTCAAGATGGAGCATGATTTCTGCCATAATCGTCGCGCAGATAAATGTGCCCGACGATACCATCAGGGCAACGGGGACGATGCGCCAGGACAGTCTCTTGAATGCGGGGATATCTTTACCGAGGGACAGACCGCCATATGCCAGGATAGGCGTGCAGGCTGCCAGGAAGTTGACATTCTTGGTGATGGTCGTAATCCATTCGGCACCGGGGATGCCCGGAATAGAAATGACGACGGCGACAATGGAGACCCAGAATACATTGGGCAGCTTGTTCAGTACCGGGACGTGGGCGATGAGGATGCCGACAAAGCAGATGGCAATGATGATCAGGATACCGAGCCAGTCGTCGAGAGGATTGACTTTGAAACCGACGAAGTTAGCTACGAGGGTGAGGACGCCGGTGATGAAGAGGATGAGCAGGTCATCGCCCAGGGTAGATCCTTTTTTTGCTTCCTGTTCTTCCGTTTCTTCTTTTTTGATGTCTGCTGCGACGGCTTCTTCATTCTGTGCCATCGTTTCTTTTGTCTTGGCATCGGCCTGTTCTTCTTCGGTTACTTCATCTTTCCGTTTCCGGCCTGTAACGAGTTCATATACCTTGATGGTGACTGGCAGGGAAATGAACAGAGAGAAATAAATCCCGATGACCGATGTCATGAGGTTGGCAGCCCCGGCAAAGGCAGTGATTTTCTGTACTTCATCGGGAAATACGGCGACGATGGAACCAACAGAGGCGGCCATCATGCTGGCTGAACCGATGCCGCCGCCCATGGCAAGCGCATAGGGATGGAAGATTCCCGTGCGGGATACGATGCCGGCGAGAATGGAAATCCAGAGTGCCCCAAAGAGAGTTCCGCAGATGTACATACCCATGACGCCACGGCCTTCAGGGGAGAAGATGCCGAATTTTTCGGCGATGATAGCCACATTGGCTTCCCGGTCGATGGAGTAGCAGGCACCGATGGCTTCCCGGCCCATTTTCAATAAAATAGCCGTAGGAAGGCCGAAAATCAATGTGCCGAAGAAATGGCCGAATTCCTGCATGATCAGGGCCAGACCGGAATTCAGGAGCAGATGAAGGTTCGGGCCGATGCCCAGACCGATTTTGGCAATCAGGAAGAGCATGGTGATGCCCATGAGATTGCCTGCACGGGTCATCTGTTTTTCATTCAGGATGTGGAAGGATGGATAGGAAATGATACCGCCCAGTACCAGTGCATAGAGCATTGGCAGGAAGATGACGAGTCCATGTTTCTGGATGCCGATAAATTCTGCCACGATGACGAGCAGCAAGGCAAACACATGGATTTTCCAGTTTTTAATAAGGTCCAATTTAGTGCCTCCTAAAACATAAGATAAAAACATGAAAACATATATATAAATAATAACGGCTGCCTTGTCGCAACCGCCATTATTCTACAATATAATGTACCAGAATGCAATTGTATTTTTACGATAGACAGCATGCATGTCATACATTCCGCGCGGCCAGTGTATCTAACGGTTCATTCGTGCGGATGAATGATGTTTGTGGGTTTTCTTTCAAAAATGCCAGTGCATAGGATATACAGGCCGTTGTGCCGTAGACGAGAGCGTCTTCATCGAGGTCGAATTCCGGTGTATGATGATTGCCACCAGTACCTTTTGACGGATTAGCAATGCCTGTAAAGGTGAGGACTCCCGGATAGAGCCGGGTGAGGATAGCGAATGTTTCCGATGCCATCCACGGTTCGCACTTTGTCAGTATATCATTTCCCAGGGAGGCCGTTATGGCTTTTTCTGCCAGGGCCGCGCAGGTTTTGTCGTTGTGGACCTCATATAACGGTTTGGGTACGGGACCGCTGGTCCAGTTGCAATGGTAGCTGGCACAGGTGTGGTCCAGGAGATGATAAAATTCATCATAAAAGGGTTTGCCAGCTTTATCGTAATCAAAATAACGGCAGGTACCGCCAAAGGTCAGCTCCTGGGGGACGACATTCTGCAATTCACCGCTGTGGAGGCTGCCGATAGAGACGGCCAGGCACTGGCGTGGCGGGACAGCTCGCAGGCGCAGTCCCTGTAATTCCTGATTAAAGGCGGAAAAGCAGTCGATGGGACTGTGGCACAGGTCCGGACGGGATCCGTGACCTCCCTGTCCGTGAATGGTAATATCGAAACGGAACCCTCCCGCCATGGGGGCATCGGGACAGATGGCGATTTTACCCGTCGGGATATCCCAGCGCAGATGAGTGGCGTAGCATCCATCGATGTGATAACCGCTCTTTGTTTCCAGCCAGGGAACGATGTATTCCATAGCGTGTGAGTCTTCTTCTCCTTGTTCGAACAGGCAAATGATGGTGCCGGACCAGGTATCTTTACATTCATGCAATATCTTTGCCGCTACCAGCAGCATGGCGATGTGACCATCATGACCGCAGGCATGCATGACACCGGGAATCTGGGAGATACATGTCCTTTTTTGAGAAAGATTCATTGCTCCTTCCTGTACAGGCAGGGCATCAATATCGGCGCGGAGCAGCAAGGTGGGTCCCGGCTGTCCGCTTTCCAGGATGGCGGCGATTCCCCCTTTTTCAATGGACTGGGAGGGAATATGCCAGCCGCTCAGTTTTTCTTTTATATATGCCAGAGTCTTCGTTTCCTGCCAGGAAAGTTCCGGGTATTCATGACAGTGGCGACGGATTTCGACGAGCAGGGGGAATTGCGTTTCTACTAATTTTTTTATATCCAGAGACATGGAATAACCTCCTTACAGTATAATTTTTCTACATTATAGCATATTTAAACAGTAATACAAGACGGAGCATGAGATTTCCTTATAATGGACCTGCAATGTGTTCTGGGATAACCTTGTAATTTTCAGGCATATCATAGTATAATTAAGTATTCTGATAATATATTACAGAATTATAAGCTGGGAAATGAACTGGGATCCTGCTGTTGTAGGAAATGGGGTGTAGCTGTTGAATCCAATTGTACGGCGCGTTCTGCGTGCTTTTCGTGATGACGGTTTTGAAGCGTATATCGTAGGCGGGGCTGTGCGGGACCTGTTGATGAAGCGGCAGCCTCATGACTATGATGTGACGACGTCGGCGAGGCCGGAGGAAATCCGTGCCATAGCAGAAAAAGAACACTGGCACACCGTAGAAATCAACGGAGAAGCCTTTGGCATCGTCGTCCTGGTCGTCGATGGACTGACTATCGAGACGGCTACATTCCGGGGAGAACGGTATGGAACGGACAGTCACCGGCCAGAAACAGTCTGGTACGCTTCCACGCTTCGTGAAGATGTGATGCGCCGCGATTTTACCGTCAATGCCCTGGCTATGGATGACGAAGACCATATTTATGATTATACAGGTGGTCAGAAAGATATCCGTAAGAAACGTCTGGTTACCGTAGGCGACCCGCGGCGCCGGTTCAGTGAAGATGCCCTGCGCCTGTTCCGGGCCTGCCGGTTTACGGGACAGCTTGATTTCCTGCCGGTAAAAGAGCTGCTGCGTGCTATGCCTGCGGCATACGACCGTGTACGGGGATTGTCGCTGGAACGGGTCGTGTCTGAAATTGACCGGCTCATGGTAACGCCGGCTGCTTATAAAGGTCTTGATGTCCTCGTCCGCAGCGGCCTCGGTCAGTGCAGCTGCCGGCAGAAAGAAAATGGCATCTACCACGAAATCCCCATTCTGCCGGAACTGGCCCATCTGCCGGATACACCACAGTCGCTGCCGTTTCATGCGTTTGATGCCTGGTTCCATACCCTGGCCGTCGTCGCCCATACGCCGGCTGATCCGGTTATCCGCTATGCTGCGCTGTTTCATGATGTGGCGAAGGGACTGCCGGGAATCCGTGGCGTACACAAAGGCCGTCTGACCGATTATGGGCACGATGACAAAGGCGCCGAAATGGCTGCGGATATCCTGACCCGGTGGCATAAGAACCCGGCCTTTGTCCGGCGCATAGCCTGGCTGGTCCGGACGCATATGAAATTCCATTATTTTGCCAATACGGGCGAAGGGGATATCAATAAATGGCTGCGCCGGGAGGCATTATATGGCCCGTTCCGGCGCAGTGAAGAAATGGCAAAAGCCATCCGCCAGGCGACGGCTCTGGCTGTCGGCGATATCTGGGGATGCGGCCATGAACATACCGATACGAGCGGTACCGAATCATTTGGTGCCTTTATGGAAGAACTGGCGCGGGAAATGCCCGTCAGTACGAAAGACCTGCATTACGACCGCCGCCTGCCTGGTGCATGTGGCCGCCGTACGGGGGACTGCCTGCGCAATCTCCTGAAACGCGTCCAGAATAAACAGCTGGAAAATGACCCGGCTGCGCTGCTCGATGCGGCAGAAAAATGGCTGAAACGCCATGAAGAGGCTGAAACTCAATGAATACAGAGGATAAAAAAAGACAACAATTCATGAAACGGCGTATTGCTGCATGCATCGTCGTCATGTTTACTGTATGTGCCGTCGTTTTTGGCCGGTTGTTCTGGCTGCAGGTCGTGAAGGGACCCAGCCTGTCCCGCCGGGCCGACGCCCAGACGGAAGAAAGCCGGAAAATTCAATCTCCGCGCGGTACGATTCTGGACCGGGATGGCCGGGTATTGGCTATCAGCGAAATGGCAAAGTCGCTGTATGCCGATCCTACTATGATCAACCGAAGTCCCAGTGAAATGGCCCATATTCTCGCCCCATATCTGAAAATAAAGGAAAGCGAGATACAGGAGCGGCTCCAGCGGGATACGGCCTTTGTCTGGCTGGAACGGACGATGGATCATGACCACTATGAAGCACTGCAGCAGGTGATAAAAGATGAAAAGCTGCAGGGGCTGCGGTTTAATGATGAAAACCACCGGTACTATCCCAATGGCAAAATGGCGGCCCAACTCATCGGATTTGTAGGAGAAAACGACCAGGGGCTGGATGGCATTGAAATGGTGCTGGACAAAGAAATAAAAGGGGATGTGCAGAAGTTCCATATTACGACAGACCGTAATAACGTTCCTATTCTCGAATCGGCGCTGGAAAAGATACTGCCAGACCAGGAACGGTCGGTCCAGCTGACCATAGACAGCACGATTCAATATGTCGTGGAAAAAGGGCTGGACGGCATCATGCAGCGCAATCATCCGTCAGGGGCCGCCATCATCGTCATGAATCCCAAGACAGGGGAAATCCTGGCGATGGGAAGCCGTCCGAATTTCGATCCCAACGAATACGGTAAGGGTAATGCGGAAGCGTATAAGAACCGGGCCGTGGTCAATTTGTATGAACCGGGCTCGACCTTTAAGCCGATTATGGCAGCTTCTGCCCTCGATTCGGGGAAATGGGATGTCAACCGCGTATACCATGACGTAGGATATATCGACGTCGATGACCGGACCATCCACAACTGGGATGATGCCGGCATGGGCAATGTCACCATTAAGGAAATATTGAAATTTTCCATTAATACCGGCATGGCATATATTGGCATGCAGATGGGCGGCCGCATAGAAACGGAATATGCCCGGCGTTTTGGCTTCGGCCAGCCGACGGGAATCGAACTGCCCGGCGAAGGGGCCGGCATCCTGTTTGATGCTTCTTCTATGAGCCGTGTCGATGAAGCGATTATGGGCATCGGCCAGGGCAATGCCGTGACGCCACTCCAGATGGTCCAGGCTTTCGGGGCTATTGCCAATGGCGGCCATATGATGAAGCCCTATGTAATTAAAGAAATCGATAATCCCGATGGTTCCATTTATAAAAAGGCCGAACCGACAGAAGTCGGTCAGCCTGTCTCGGCCGACGTAAGCAAGACCATCAGTAAAATCATGGCAGAAGAAATTTCTTCCGGCGGCGGACAGAATGCCCACATTGCCGGGTATGATTTCTGCGGTAAGACAGGGACGGCTCAGAGGCTCAACGCCGAGGGAACCGGCTATGCGGAAGGACAGTATATTGGTTCCTTTGTCGGCTTTGGGCCGTTGGAAGATCCGCAGTTTGTCGTCCTCATCGTCGTCGATAATCCATCAGGCGTCTATTATGGCGCCCAGGTAGCGGCACCTGTATTCAAAGAGATTATGGAAGAAATTGTACGATTTAAGGGAATTCGTCCATCTCATGGGCAGGAAAATCTGCTGCCACGTCGAAAACAGGAAGAGAAGGGGCAGCGGCGCCATATGCCGGAAATTCACCGCAGTGACGACGGCATCCTCATGCCATCTTTCATTGGCTGGGATAACCGGGAAGTCAATGACTGGCTGGACAAAGCCGGGCTTGGCTTTGTGCCGAACGGAGCCGGACGCGCCGTATATCAGAGTCCGAAAGCAGGTACATATGTCAGGGATGGCGATGATGTCCACGTGACATTCCTGCGTTAAAAGGGGGAGTTTTTGTGTTATTGTTAGATGGGAAGGCTGTAGCAGCCTTTCATCGTGAGAGGGTAGAGAGCAAAATTTACGATTTCCAGGAACAACATATCCGGCCGGAACTGGCTATCGTCCTGGCCGGTCAGGATAAGCCCTCGGCGATGTATGCCTCTTCGATGCAGCGCGTAGCCCGCAACGTCGGATTATCCGCTGAAATTTACCGTTTGTCCGAATCGGTAAGCGAACGGGACATCATTTCCATGCTCGAACATTTCAATGAGCAGAAACATATTTTTGGCATTCTCATGATGATGCCCCTGCCGCATCATCTCAACGCTTCACGGATCATCAACTGCATCAGTCCCGATAAAGACGTAGATGGACTGACCGATACGAATATTGCCCGCCTGTTTTCCGGGAGGTCCGGATTTGTACCGTGTACGCCCCGTGCCGTTATGGCCATTCTGGATTATTATCACATTTCACTGACGGGGAAGGATGTCGTTATCATTGGCCGGAGCAATGTCGTCGGCAAGCCACTGGCCCAGCTCTGCCTGAACCGCAATGCGACCGTTACTCATTGCCATACGCGCACCCATGATCTGAAAGCCGCGGCACGGCGGGCGGATATTCTGATCAGTGCCGCCGGGGCGCCGGGACTCATAACGGCCGATATGGTCAAACCGGGAGCTGTCGTCATTGACGTAGGAATCAACCGCGTCGATGGCAAGACTGTCGGCGATGTAGATTTCGAAGGCGTTTCCCAGGTTGCAGGGGCACTGACACCCGTGCCGGGTGGCGTAGGTGCCGTTACGACTATGATGGTTTTGGAAAACGTAGTCTGCCGGGGTGCATGGACGGACTAGGTTTATTATAAATAATATGATGAGAATGGAAGGTGTTTAGTCATGCATATTATGGATAATTTCCTCATTTATTACTTGCAACGGTTTGACAAGTACTGCTTTGAAGTAGTACTGCACGGCCATACCTATACCATAGGGACGGGCAAACCCCTGTTCCGCGTATTGGTGCATAAGGATATTCCTAAAAAAGAACTCCTTACGTCTACCTCGCTGGCATTGGGCGAAGCCTATATGAAAGGCGATATCGAAGTGGAAGGAGATTTGTTCGTCGTCTTAAAATGCATTCTCGAACAAATCGACCAGTTTTCCCTGGACCGGTCAGCTGTCAACAATCTTCTTTATCCGTCAGAAGATAAATCGACACAGCGCGAAGAAGTATGCTCTCATTACGACCTGGGGAATGATTTCTACAAACTCTGGCTGGATCCGACCCTGAGCTATTCCTGTGCCTATTTCAAACATGATGACGACACGCTGGAACAGGCACAGCGCAATAAAGTAGATTATATTTTATCCAAACTCCATCTGGAAAAGGGCATGAGTCTCCTCGATATC
Source organism: Megasphaera sp. UBA4382 (assembly GCF_002391155.1). Classification (NCBI taxonomy): domain Bacteria; kingdom Bacillati; phylum Bacillota; class Negativicutes; order Veillonellales; family Veillonellaceae; genus Megasphaera; species Megasphaera sp. UBA4382. Next base: position 49,289 of record NZ_DGRS01000029.1, read on the forward strand.
GGCTGTGGCTGGGGCTTCCTGCTCATAGAAGCAGCCAAAAAATACGGCGTAACCGGTTATGGCTGCACCCTGAGTCACGAACAATGGGCCATGGGGCAGGAACGCATCAAAAAACTGGGACTGGAAGGACAGATCCATATTGACCTTATGGATTACCGGGATCTGCCCAAAAAGGGACTGAAATATGACCGGCTGGTCAGCGTCGGTATGCTGGAACACGTAGGCCGTTCCCAGTACGAACGCTATATGTCCATTGCCAATCAGATTTTGAAGCCGGGCGGACTGTTCCTTCTCCATTATATTGATGGCCGGGACGAAAAAAACAGCAATCCCTGGATGCGCAAGTATATCTTCCCCGGCGGCACACTGCCGACAGTCTATGAAATCCTGAAGCTGGCTTATGATGGCGATTTCCAGATCCTCGATGTGGAAAGTCTGCGCCGTCATTATTATCGCACTCTAAGCTGTTGGTATCACAATTTCCAGAAGGTACGTGACCAGGTAGCTGCCGATAAGGGAATGGAATTCGTCCGCATGTGGGACTTATACCTCTGTGGTTGTGCCGTAGCATTTTATATCGGCTATATCGACGTCCATCAGCTGCTCTTTACCAAAGGGACGAACAACGATCTGCCTATGACACGCTGGTATTAATCTGGAATATAAATTTTAATGTATTTTGTTCAATCCTCTATATGGCAGGAGACAAAGGGGAACTGAGTATGCTATACTAATAGTATGATTTACTTTTTCATGTCAACAAAGCTTTTTTCTAGAAGGAGGTATGAACATGGCAGTAGAATTTTATAAATGTGAATTATGCGGCAATATCATTGCCGTCATCAAAAACGGCGGTGGCAAGAATCTCGTCTGTTGCGGCCAGCCGATGACCCATCTTGTGGCAAATACCGTAGATGCATCGGCTGAAAAGCATACACCGGCAATTGCTAAAGAAGGGGCTATGCTGCAGGTGACCGTAGGTTCGATAGAACATCCCATGCTGGACAACCATTACATCGAATGGATTGCCCTGGAATGCGATGGCAAATTGACCTTTAAGTACCTGAAACCGGGTGAAGCTCCCAAAGCTGATTTCCATGCCGTGGATAAGGGTACTGTATATGCATACTGCAACCTTCATGGCTTATGGAAGGCTGATATTTAGAAAGTATAGGCACGAGCCTGAGGCGGAAGTCTCTGGCGTTATGTAACAGGTGGGGCTGTCTTACGGGGCAGCCCCTGTTTTTTTAGGAGGGAAAGGGCTTGAAAAAAATATGGTTTGTCCGTCATGGAGAAAGTGCTGCTAATGCGGGTGAAGCAACCCGGGATCATCGTACGATACCGCTTTCCTCTCTGGGGGAAGAGCAGGCCCGGGCTGTCAGCATTATTATCCCCAAACCGAAGCTTATCATTACATCCCCTTACCTGAGGGCCCGGCAGACGGCAGCTCCGCTTATGCGGCTCTATCCCGATGTACCTGTAGAAACGTGGGATTGTGTCCATGAATTTGTCTATCTGTCACCCCGCACCTGTACCGGTACGACATCGGCCCAGCGCCGGCCCCGGGTCATTGCCTACTGGCGTCATCTGGATCCAGACTATGTGGACGGCGACGATGCCGAATCATACAAGCATCTCCTGCAGCGTATCCACCAGACCATAGACCGGCTTCGCGGCCGTCCTGAGTCGTTCATCGTCGTTTTCAGCCATGCCCAGTTTATGCGCAACCTCCTTCTGGTCATGCAGGAACCGGATCTTTCTCCCCGTGACTATATGAAACGGTTCCGGAAAAGCGCGACTATCCGCAACGGTCAGATCGTAGAAATCCGGCTGTAACGGAATTTGACAGAACTGGCCTTTCATGGTAAAATACTATCACTGCATTGTGTGCAGCCTATTTTATTTTAAACTATGAGGTGATGTAGAAAATGGCAACGAGGAGAGACCCGCGTTTTAAAGAATGTCGCCGGTTCGGACTGAATGTGTACGGACATCCTAAGGCATTAAAACGCGTCAAAAAAGAACAGCGTCAGAAAAAAATGTCTGAATACGGTACACAGTTACTGGAAAAACAGAAGCTCCGTGCATATTACAACCTGCTGGAACGTCAGTTTGTCCGGTATTATGATAGAGCAAAGAAGATGGAAGGTGTTACGGGCGAAAACATGCTGAAACTGCTGGAATGCCGTCTTGATAACATCGTTTATCGCATCGGTTTTGCTAATTCCATCCGCCAGGCACGTCAGATGGTCAACCATGGCCATATCCTCGTCGATGGCAAACGCTGCGACATTCCGTCCGCCCGCGTAAACGTTGGTTCCGTCGTATCCCTGAAAGAAGCTTCCCGTTCGAACGAAATGTTCAAGAAATCCTTCCAGGAACTCAAATCCTTCGATGTAGCTTACATCGACAAAGATTTCGACAACTTTGCTGGTACCCTTACCCGCATGCCGGAACGTGACGAACTCCCAATCGAAATCAACGAAACACTGATCGTCGAATTGTACTCCAAATAATAGACAATATATCTGGATTACAACAACCTATGCAGAAAACAGGAAATCCTATGGATTTCCTGTTTTTTTATTCCAGATCAGGTTTTATCGATGAGCCACTTATTACATAGCAACATGAATCTTTTTCCCACAGAATGCAATACCGTATTTCAAGACAGATGGTATCTGCTTCTGCTTGAATTCAGCTATATAATGCTGTTTTTCGATTATAAATCAGACACATCGCCTGAATCCGCACAGAATCGGTTGAGAATTTCGCTTTGGAAAACATGGGTCAGTTCAGCATTGGGAATCATGAGCTGGCAAAGGCGCCCATTGGGAGCCGGCGTATTTTTTACAGCTGTCAGATAACCGGTCATCAATAAGAGCGTGTAAAGTCCGTCTTTATTTTGGGAAATATCCTTGTATATTAAACCTTCACGGATTATGGCGGCAACAGTACCGCCGTGCAAAAGAGTCAGTAGGTTTTTCTCCTGGTTTCTTGTGTTCCTTTGCAGCATATGCTGGATGATAGCATTCGAAGACGTATTTTCGTTCTAATGAGAAGAAATAGAACTGGATACTAGGGAGAATTTATGATATAATAATCTGTCACTATAGAGATAGAAAGGAACTTGTTATTATGTTGGGACGTTTTTCCAGAACGGAATTATTGCTGGGTCATGTTGCCATGGAAAAGCTGGCACAGACGACGGTAGCTATTTTTGGGATTGGTGGTGTCGGTTCTTATGTGGCGGAAGGTCTGGCCCGTTCCGGTATCGGTCATTTTGTTCTCGTCGATAATGATCTGGTCTGTCTGACCAATATCAACCGGCAGATTCATGCGACATCGAAGACGGTTGGCAAAAAGAAGACGCAAATGATGAAGCAGCGGATTCTGGATATCAATCCCCAGGCTGTTGTCGATACGATAGAAGAATTTTTTATGCCTGATGTAGCGGACAAGTTTTTCCAGCAGCACTACGATTATATCGTCGATGCTATCGATACGATGACCGGAAAAATCGCCCTCGTCGTGGAAGCAGATAAGAGACATATCCCTATTATCAGCTGCATGGGGGCCGGCAACAAGCTGGATCCTACGAAATTTGAAGTAGCCGATATTTATAAGACCAGCGTAGATCCTCTGGCACGGGTCATGCGCCGTGAACTGAAGAAGCGGCATATAAAAAAATTAAAAGTCGTGTACTCCAAAGAACAGCCGTTGAAACGCCGTCAGAGTGGCTGTGGTGCCAACTGCATCTGCCCGCCCGGGAGCTCTCACAGCTGTGACTTCCGTCGTTCTGTACCAGGGAGTATTTCCTTTGTACCGTCGGTAGCAGGGCTGATTATTGCCGGGACTATTGTCAATGACCTGGTAAAAGACTGTATTGAAGACGATACGAAAGCAGAAGGACCGGGAACGGGCGTACTGAATCGCTGAGTTATCGAATATAATAATAATTTTGGAATCATGAGGATGGACTGAACGGGAATTGTCATCAAAGCTGTGATGGCAGTTCCTGTTTTTTTGCCAGATGCAGTATCGCAGCGCCATCAGAGGCTGTGGTATACTATAGTATATATTTAATAATAGATTAGGAGACCCGGATAGATGAGAGATGCTTCGTTTTTAGGAACCCAGCCGGTCAGCAGGCTGCTCTGGAAATTTTCAGTCCCGGCCATTACCGGTACGGTCATTACGGCTTTGTACAATGTAGTTGACAGTATCTTTGTTGGCCAGGGCATTGGTGAACTGGCACTGACAGCTGTCACCGTTGCCTTCCCGGTTCAGACCCTGCTCATGGCGTTTGGCATGCTCATCGGTGTCGGTTCAGCCAATATCATTTCTATCCGCCTGGGACAGGGGCGGACAGACCGGGCAGAAGGTATACTGGGAAATGCCTTTACCCTGATGTTTGCCATCATGGTTGTAACGACCGGATTGTTCCTGTGGTATCTCGATTCCCTGCTGCAGGATTTCATGGGAGTGGATCCGGCTGTCCTGCCCTATGCCCACGATTTCATCAGCATTATTCTCGTAGGCAGTGTATTCCAGCACATCGGTTTTGGCATCAACAATGTCATCCGCGCCCAGGGAGATCCACGGACGGCCCTGGCGACACAAATCATAGCAGGTATCATTAACGTCATACTGAATTACTTGTTTGTGTTCACGTTCCAGTGGGGAATCAGCGGGTCGGCACTGGCAACGGTACTGGCACAAGCCGTAGCGGCTGTCTGGGTCACCTGGTATTTTATCTGGGGCCCGGCTGTGCTGAAGCTGCGGTGGAAATATCTCCGTCCCCGGCTGCATAGTATACTGGATATCGTCAAAATAGGCTGTTCTCCCTTTATGATGCAGCTGGCTGCCACAGCTGTCATGGTCGTCTTCAATGTACAAATCCAGTTTTATGGCGGCGTGACGGCAGTAGCTGCCTACGGCATCATAAACCGGCTTATGATGCTCATTTTTATGCCTGTCGTCGGCATCAGCATGGGGGCCCAGCCTATTTTAGGATTCAATTTTGGGGCCAGAAAGTATGACCGCGTCCTGCATACACTCCGACTGGCTCTGTTGGCGGCAACGGGGGTCAGCATTCTGGGATTTATCATCGCCGAAGTGTTTCCCCAGGAAATCATCCGTATTTTTAACGATTCACCGGACCTGCTCCGCGTCGGGGTGAGAGCGATGCGTATATATCTGGTGATGACGCCCGTCGTCGGCTCTTCCATCATAGCGGGAAATTATTTCCAGGCCGTCAATAAACCCCTCTTTTCCCTGTTCTTTACGATCAACCGCCAGGTCTTTTTCCTCATTCCCTGTGTCTATCTGTTTTCCTCGTTCCTGGGTCTGGATGGCATCTGGCTGGCCGGAGCCGTCAGTGACGGGGCGGCGTTCATCGTTACGACAGCGGCATTAGTCTATAATGTACGACAAATGAAAAAACGGATACCGGCCTAAACCGATGGGTGGTATGTATTGTCCTGTTATCATCAAGGAGACTGTCCTGTCATGCAGTCTCCTTTTTCTGTACATATGTTCGCCAATATGCTATACTGGGATAACGGAAAATTGCTATTCCTTTGTTCTGATTCGAGGTCTGCTATGGATATACAATCGCATTTAAATAAAGATTATGATACGTCTCATCCGTTCCGGGTCGTTGCGCCATATGAACCGATGGGAGACCAGCCGGAAGCCATTGCATCACTGGCTGAAGGGGTAAAGTCTGGTCAGTGGGCGCAGGTCCTGCTGGGGGCTACGGGGACAGGCAAGACGTTTACCATGGCCAAGGTCATTGAAGCCGTGCAGAAACCGACGCTGGTCATTGCCCACAACAAGACGCTGGCTGCCCAGCTTTGCAGTGAATTCAAGGCGTTTTTCCCCGATAATGAAGTAGCATACTTTGTCAGTTACTACGATTACTATCAGCCGGAAGCGTATATTGCTTCGACCGATACGTATATTGAAAAAGATGCGTCTATCAATGATGAAATCGATAAACTGCGCCATTCGGCGACGATGAGCCTCTTTGAACGGCGTGATGTCATTATCGTCGCGTCCGTGTCCTGTATCTATGGCCTGGGCGATCCGGAAGATTACAGTGAACTCGTCGTTTCTCTGCGGCTGGGGCAGGAAAAGTCACAGGAAGAAATCCTGCACAAGCTGGTCGATATCCAGTATACACGCAATGATGTGAGCCTGGAACGGGGGACGTTCCGCGTCCACGGTGACACCATCGAAGTATTTCCGGCGGCCTTTGATAATTCTGTCATCCGCATTGAAATGTTCGGTGATGAAATTGACAGGCTGACCGAAGTGGACGTACTGACCGGGGAAGTGATTGCCGAACGGAAACACGTGGCGATTTATCCGGCCAGTCATTATGTTACGACGAAAGATAAGATGGAACGGGCTCTGGGAACTATCCGGAACGAACTGGATGAACGGCTCAAAGAGCTGAAAGATGGCGGTCATCTCCTGGAAGCCCAGCGACTGGAACAGCGGACACGTTACGACATGGAAATGATGGAAGAAATGGGGTATTGTTCAGGGATTGAAAACTATTCCCGTCACCTGGCAGGACGAAAAGCCGGACAGGCCCCGTATACGCTGCTTGACTATTTCCCTGACGATTTCCTCATCATGGTCGATGAATCCCACGTGACGCTGCCACAGCTGCGGGCCATGTATGCCGGTGATCGTTCGCGCAAGCAGTCGCTCATCGAATATGGCTTCCGTCTGCCGTCGGCTCTGGATAACCGGCCCCTGACCTTTGATGAATTTACAGAACGGATCAACCAGATTATTTTTGTCAGCGCTACACCGGGAGACTATGAAATGGAAGTGCAGACTAATCTGGCCCAGCAGATTATCCGGCCGACGGGACTGCTCGATCCGGAAGTGGAAGTCCGCCCCATTGCCGGCCAGATGGACGACCTCCTGGGTGAAATCCGCAAGCGCCGTGAGCGTCACGAACGGGTGCTGGTCACGACGCTGACGAAAAAGATGGCAGAAGACCTGACGGATTACTTGAAAGAAATGGGAGTGCTCGTGCGCTATCTCCATTCCGATATTGCTACCATCGAACGGGCCGATATCATCCGGGACCTGCGGGCCGGCGTGTTTGATGTCCTGGTCGGTATCAACCTGCTGCGTGAAGGTCTCGACATGCCGGAAGTGTCGCTGGTGGCTATTCTCGATGCCGATAAAGAAGGGTTCCTGCGGTCCGATACGGCTCTCATCCAGACTATGGGCCGGGCAGCCCGTAATGTCCATGGCAAAGTCATCATGTATGCCGATAAGATTACCGATTCCATGGCCCGTGCCATAGATGAAACGAAACGGCGCCGCAAAGTGCAGGATGCCTATAATAAAGCACACCATATTACGCCCAAGTCGGTCAAAAAAGAGGTAGTCGATCTGATAGAACTGACGAAAGTAGCAGAGGACCAGAAAGAGTATGGTCATAGTGCGGATAAACCGCTGACCCGGGAAGCACTGCATAAGGTCATTCAGACGGTAACATTGCAGATGAAGCAGGCCGCCAAAAATCTGGAATTCGAAAAGGCGGCGGAATTGCGGGATCGGCTGGGGCAATTACGGCAGAAACTGGCGGACATGAGCCAGGACGACACGCTGCCCAAAGAAATGCAGGGCAGTGACATGCCGAAGCGGCGGTACCGGCGCAAAATCAAGCGGCCCGATGCGAAGAAGCGATAGGCACAGGCAGCAGTTCGCAGGCCGTAACGGCCCGTTTTTCATCAAACCTCAAACATCAGACGTCAAACTTCAAACGGGAGGCACGAAGTGCAAGATAAGTATATTGTCATCAAAGGTGCCAGACAGCACAATCTGAAGAATATAGATGTAAAAATACCCAGGGATAAACTAGTCGTATTTACCGGCCTGTCCGGGTCGGGGAAGTCATCCCTGGCTTTCGATACGATTTATGCCGAAGGACAGCGGAGATATGTCGAATCGCTGTCAGCGTATGCCCGCCAGTTCCTGGGACAGATGGATAAGCCCGATGTCGATTACATTGAAGGGCTGTCGCCGGCTATTTCTATCGATCAGAAGACGACGAGCCGGAATCCCCGGTCTACTGTAGGGACGGTCACAGAAATCTACGATTACCTGCGACTGCTGTATGCCCGTGCCGGGGAAGCGTTCTGCCCGAAGTGCGGCAAGCCCATCCGCCAGCAGACAATCCAGCAGATGGCCGATTCCATCATGGCTCTGGGTGACGGAGAAAAAGTCATGATTATGGCACCCGTCGTCGATGGGCGAAAGGGGACTCATCAGAAAGTATTGTCCCGTCTGGTCAAAGATGGATATGTCCGGGTGCGCGTCGATGGAGAAGTCTATCTTTTGTCGGACGATATTCCTCTGGAAAAGAATAAGAAGCATACTATCGAAGTCATTGTCGATCGCCTGGTCATCAAGGACAGTATCCTGACTCGGCTAACTGACTCTCTGGAAACGGCAGCGAAATTAGGCGAAGGCATCGTCCATGTCTTCCGCATGAGCACGAAAGAAACTGTGACGTACAGCCAGCATTTTGCCTGCCCCGATTGTCATGTGAGCCTGCCGGAAATCGAGCCTCACCTGTTTTCGTTCAACAGTCCCTTTGGTGCCTGTCCGGCCTGCTCAGGCATCGGCAGTACCATGGAAGTTGATCCCCATCTGTGTCTGCCTCATGGTGATGTATCCTTTGCCGACGGCTGTATTGCTGCCCTCAGCAGTAATCCCGATTCATGGTTCATGCGTCAGCTGGGAGGCCTTTTGAAACCGTATGGATTTACGATACAGAATTGCTATAATGACCTGCCGGAAGAACTGCAGCAGAAATTGCTCTACGGTTCGGATGATGAATGTGTCTTTGAATATGAAAATCTGCGCGGTGAAGTTAAGACATTCTCGACGCCCTTTGAAGGGGTTATACCGATGGTGCGCCGCCGTTACCGCGAAGCTTCATCAGATATGATGCGCGACCAGTTTGGCCAGTTTATGTCGGTCAAGCCGTGTACGGCCTGTCATGGGGCCCGGTTGCGGCCGGAAGCGCTGGCTATTAAAATTGGCGGACTGGACATCCATGAGCTGACAGATTTATCCGTGACGGATATGATTCACTTTTTTGATACGTTGGAACTCAGCCATCGGCAGCAGCTGATTGCCAAACAGATTCTCAAAGAAATCAGGGCCCGCCTCGATTTCCTGCGGACCGTAGGGCTGGAATATCTCACATTGTCCCGGACTGCAGGCACTTTGTCAGGCGGGGAAGCCCAGCGCATCCGCCTGGCTACGCAGATAGGTTCTGGTCTGGTCGGCGTCCTGTATATTCTCGATGAACCGTCTATCGGCCTTCATCAGCGGGACAATGACAAACTGCTCGGTGCCCTGAAGCATCTCCGCGACCTGGGAAATACCCTGATTGTCGTAGAACACGACGAAGATACCATGCGGGCGGCCGATTATATTCTCGATATCGGGCCGGCAGCCGGAGAACACGGGGGACGGATTGTTGCCCAGGGGACGGCGGAAGATATCATGGCATGCCCGGAATCCCTGACTGGACAGTATCTGAAAGGGACGAAATTCATCCCTGTTCCGGCACAGCGCCGTCCGGGAAATGGAACGCAGATTGAAATCGTCGGTGCGGCAGAACATAATTTAAAAAATATCGATGTAGCCTTTCCTCTGGGAACACTTACGGTAGTGACCGGTGTATCTGGTTCAGGAAAATCGACACTGGTCAATGAAATCCTTTATAAAGGGATGGCAGAAGCCGTGTATGGTACGCCCCACCGGCCGGGAAAATTTAAAGAATTGCGCGGCACAGAATACATCGATAAAATCATCAATATTGACCAGTCGCCTATCGGACGGACTCCCCGATCCAACCCGGCTACCTATACGGGTGTCTTTGATTTCATCCGCCAGCTGTTCAGCCAGACGCCGGAAGCCAAGGTCCGTGGCTATAAAGCCGGCCGGTTTAGTTTCAACATCAAAGGCGGCCGCTGTGAAGCCTGCCGGGGCGACGGCATCATCCGCATCGAAATGAATTTCCTGCCCGATGTCTACGTGCCCTGTGAAGTATGCCATGGTACGCGGTACAACAGGGAAACGCTGGAAGTAAAGTATAAAGGCAAGACGATTTCCGATGTCCTGAACATGACCGTAGATGAAGCCTGCGATTTCTTTGCCCAGATTCCGCGCATCCTCAATAAACTGAAAACGCTCCAGCAGGTCGGTCTCGGGTATATCCGACTGGGACAGCCTGCGACGACCTTATCCGGCGGGGAAGCCCAGCGGGTAAAATTGGCGACAGAGCTTTCCAAGAGAAGTACCGGGCGCACGTTGTATATCCTCGACGAACCGACGACTGGGCTGCATACGGCGGATATCCACAAGCTGATGGATGTCCTGCAGCTTCTCGTCGATGGCGGAGATACGGTCGTTGTCATTGAACATAATCTCGATGTCATCAAGGCGGCTGATTATCTCATCGATCTGGGACCTGAAGGCGGCGACGGAGGCGGCACGGTCGTTGCGACGGGGACGCCGGAAGATATCTGCGCTGTCCCGCAGTCGTATACGGGGCAATTCCTGAAACCCGTACTGGAACGGACGCGGAAACTCATGGAAGAACGAGGTGACCAATAGTGGCATTTTCACAGGCCGTGCTCGAAAAAGTGAATAATCTGACGACCCAGCCCGGCGTGTATTTATGGAAAGATGCCAAAGGTCATATTATTTATGTGGGCAAGGCAGTCAATCTGCGCAACCGCGTCAAAAGTTATGTCCGCAACGATGCCAACCGGGCCGTCAAAGTGGCGGCTATGATCAGTCATGCTGTCGATCTGGAAACCATCGTCGTAGCCAATGAAATGGAAGCGCTGATTCTGGAAAATACGCTCATCAAGAAGCATCATCCCCGGTATAATATCATGCTTCGCGATGACAAGACCTATCCTTATATCAAGGTGACGCTGCAGGACGACTATCCGCGGGTCTGCATGACCCGGCGGGTCCTGCGCGATGGTGCCCGGTATTTCGGCCCCTTTGCCGATGCCGGGGCAGTGCACCGCGTCCTGAAACTGATGCAGCGTGCCTTCCACATCCGGACCTGCCGCAATCTCAAAGCAGACCGGCCGTGCCTGCAGTATCATATGGGACATTGCGATGCGCCCTGTGTGCACTATATTACAAAAGCTGATTATCAGGAATTGGTCCGGCAGGCCGTGGATCTGCTGGAAGGAAGGAATACGCCGCTTATACGGGATTTACAGCAAAAAATGGAAGCAGCATCGGATGAGCTGGAATTTGAAAAAGCAGCTGTGTACCGGGACCAGATAGAAGCCATCCGGGTCATTCAGTCCCAGCAGAACATCGTTACCCAGGGCGGCGATATGGATGTATTGGGACTGGCCAGCGACGCCGGACAGTCCTGCGTCCAGATTTATACCATCCGCAGCGGCAGGCTTATGGGACGGGAGACATTCAGTCTGGATCACAGCGATGATGAGTCAGTCGCCGATATGACGGAAGCTGTCATTGACCAGTATTATACGGCCCAGTCGTTTATCCCGCGGGATATTGTCGTAGCCGCTGTGGCAGAACAGGAAGATTGTGAACGGCGGCTGAGCCAGCTGAAAGGCCAGCAGGTCAACCTAATCATTCCCCAGCGGGGCAGTAAAAAGAAACTCCTCGCCATGGCGGAAGAAAACGCCCGCGTCCTGCTCGAACAGAGACGGCTCCAGTGGCAGCATGATACGGATAAGACGAGCGGTGCCGTCCAGGCTCTGGCCCGGGTGCTGGACCTGCCGTCCCTGCCGGAACGGATGGAGTGTTTTGATATTTCCCATACCCAGGGCATCGAAACGGTTGCCTCTATGGTAGTTTTTGAAAATGGTCAGCCGGCACGCAGTGAGTATCGGAGGTTTAAATTAAAAACCGTACAGGGAAAGCCCGATGATTTTAAATCTATGGCGGAAATCATGGAACGGCGGTATAATGAAAAAGACTGGCCCGTTCCTGATTTAATAGTCATCGATGGCGGCAAGGGACAACTCCATGCCGCTCTGCCAATCATACGGCAGGCCGGGTGTGAGGCGCCGGTCATCAGTCTGGCCAAGCGCATAGAAGAAGTCTTTGTCGAAGGGCGCAGCGATTCAATTATCCTCAGCCATCATACGCCGGAGCTGCAGCTGCTGCAGGCTATCCGCGATGAGGCGCATCGTTTTGCTATTACCTACCACCGGCATCTGCGGGGAAAGCGCAGTCTCGTTTCTATTCTGGACCATATCGAAGGCATCGGTCCGGCACGGCGCAAGGCACTGTGGCAGCACTTTAAAACGATCGATGACATGAAACAGGCAGAAATTGATGAATTGGCGGCTGTACCGGGAATGACTCGTCAGACAGCTGAAAATGTATATTATTTTTTCCGCCTGGGAACAGATGAAAAACGGAAACAAACTCAATTGAAGTAATATTACGAAGTATCAGAGGAGGGATTTTCGATGAAACAAAAAATATTAGCTATGCTCAGCGCTGCTCTGTTGACAGCATCAGTTGCGCTGGCGGCGCCGCCTGCCGATGTTCAGATGGTACAGATGCCGCGGTCAGAAGATGGAGACAGTTATCTGGAAATGTCCTATCCCGACGTCACGGTCATGGGAAATGCGGCAGCGACGGCACAAATCCGTCAGTATTATGCAGATGAACAGAAAGAAACGCAGGATTTTTTCAATAAGCAGAAAGATAAAGCCGGCAATCATAGTTTTGTCACGGAAACGAAATCTTATGAAGTAACGCATAATGATGGTACCTATTTATCCATCGTCGAATCGGGACAAATCTATTTTGGCCGGGATGCTCACCCGACCCATTGGAAAAAAGGGACAACGTTTGATTTGACGACGGGGAAAAAAGTAACCTGGCAGGAAATTATCAAGCCGGGCGATGAAAAGTATTTTACGATCAAAAAAATCAATCAGGCGTTGTTCTCCAGCAAGTATCAGCTTTCTTCTTATTTTACCGGCCTGACACAGCTTCCGGAAAACTATTATCTCGATAAAGCGGGGAATATCCATTTCCTGTTCGGGCTCTATGAAGTAGCTCCCTATTCTACGGGCATCGTCGATTTGAATATGATGAAACGAGCAAAGTAAATTCGCATGTATCTTCGGTCTTATGGTAGTGTGTCCATTAGGAACACTACCATATATACATTTTTCAGTTGCAAATTTTATAGGACCATGATATGATGTGATGAGTGAAACATAATTATTTACTAAGATTTAGTATGATTTTGGAGGTAGAATCATGGACAAATACGAATGCACTATTTGTGGTTATATTTATGATGAAGCAGAAGGCGACGCTGACAACGGCGTAGCAGCAGGCACAAAATTTGCTGACCTGGCTGATGACTGGGTTTGTCCTACCTGCGGCGCTGGTAAAGACGCTTTTGTAAAAATGGACTAAGTCTGTCTCTATAGGCGGATTCGACGGGATTGTCTTCGGGCAGTCCCGTTTTTGTTTTATGATAGATGCATTTTTCTATAGCGTAACAGGATGCATTGCAGTACAATATAAATAAAGTGTCATACATGTATATAACTTAAGGAGGTATGTCAAATGGATTTGAAAGAAGTACGTGACATTGCGCGTCAGAAAATGAAAGGCTGTCATGTCTGTCCTGAATGTAATGGGAAAGCCTGCGTCGGCATGATTCCCGGTTTTGGCGGCCTGCGCACGGCCCGTTCATTTATGCGCAATATGGAAGCATTGCAGGAATACGGCCTGGTCATGCGCAGCATGTCCGGACAGGATGAACCGGATACGAGCTGTCAGATACTGGGACGCAAACTGAGTATGCCTGTACTCATTGCGCCTGTCGGCGGGATTGTCCTGAATGCCAAGGTAGACGGTGATCCGGCTACAGTAGAACAGGAATATGATGAAGCCGTGACACAGGGTGCCATGGACGCAGGTACGCTGTGCTTTACTGGAGACAGCGGCGCTCCTTATATGTATGCTTCGGGTATTGCTTCCTGTAAGAAACGCCCGGGCGTAGTCATCCCGACGATCAAACCCCGCAGCAATGACAAAATCATAGAAAAAGCCCATGAAGCGGAAGCTGCCGGCGCTTTCGCCGTTGCCAGCGATATTGATGCGGCGACATTGATCAATATGCGCATCTTTGGCCAGCCAGTAGGACCTAAGAGCGCCAGTGATATTACAGAAATCGTGAAATCCATCCAGCTGCCGTTCATCGTAAAAGGCATCATGTCGCCGGAAGAAGCCGTTGCCTGTGCCGATGCCGGAGCAAAAGGCATTGTCGTCAGCAATCACGGCGGCCGTGTCCTCGACGGCATGGCAGGTACGGCGGATGTGCTGCCGGGCATAGCTGATGCCGTTAAAGGCCGGCTGACGATTTTCGTCGATGGCGGTGTCCGTCACGGCGAAGACGTACTGAAGATGCTGGCTCTCGGTGCTGATGCGGTCCTTTTGGGACGTCCGGCTGCCGTAGCCGCTATCGGTGGCGGGGCGGAAGGTGTCAAACTGCTTCTGGATACACTGAAGCGGGAACTCATGGATGCCATGATGATTACCGGTGTCCGCGACTTGTCCCACGTCCCGTCAAATGTTGTTAGAAAATTATAACGATTGGCAGCCAGTCACCAGCCACTAATCCTACATTGACAGCCCGCTTGTCTTGCCCGTATAATAGTACTATTGCAATTATTGCAGTTGTACTCGATAGGAGGTATTTCATGCACAGCATTTCCTATTTCTGGCACTTATCGCGCCTTATATACGGACCACGGAATTTCCAGGAAAACAAGCGGGCTGTCGTTTTTTTTGCCCGTGCCATATCTAACCGGACCTTGTTTGAAGAATTGTACGATTTCTTCAATCACTATGAACCCATGAAAGGATTCTTTGACCAGCATGATCCTGATTTCCAGGAAGTCATGACCCGCGTCTTCTTATTCAAGAATTCGACCATGCGCCAGCGCCTCGATACCTTGAAGCACCATTTCACTATCTTGCGGACGTTCTTTTCCGATGACGTCATTCACGAACTGTACTGGGGAAATGGCTATACCCTGTGGACCTCGCCGGATGAATCGCTGCCCTTGGAAGCACGGCTCATCTTTGATACGGGCCAGCGCAAGGAAGGCTTCCTGTCACTCTATCTCTATCACGAAGGCCAGATGATTTACCATTTTAATTTCCGCTTTGACTACAATGCTGATGGCACACCGTCCATGTATATCGGTACTATCCAGGGATCAAAACACGGCCTGGAAACGACGAAAGTCCTGACTAAAAAGCTTTTTGGATACCGTCCGAAGAATTTTATTCTTTACTTGATGCGCATTTTCGTCCAGACACTGGGCATTCACGATATGTACGTCATAACCGACGAAGGCTTCTATACTAACAGCCACATGCTGCGCGGCAACCGCTCGAAGAAGACCAATTTCAATGACTTCTGGGTTGGTGAAGGTGCCGTACCTGATAGTAAGGAACAGTGGTATTTCCGCCTGCCTATCGAAGAAAAACGGCGCAAATACGGCGAAATCAAGTCCCAGAAGCGCAATCTTTTCCGCAAGCGCTATCTCCTTATGGACACCATCGTTCCTCCCTATATCGCTGCCATCAAGTCTCTCTTCCGGCAGGGATTTGATCCCATACCGTCGGCCATTGACGAAGCGGCTATCACCGATAAACCGGCTGACTACGATCCCATCGAAGCACCGGTGAAATAGCCTGTAGTACAAAGTTTATAGTTTGCAGCAAAAAAGAACCCTTCAGACGCATGCAACAGATGCTCTCTTTTATAGTGCATCTGCTGCATGACGGTGAGGGTTCTTTTTTTGGTGCGACCGGCAGCCATCAGCTAGCGACCTGCGATTCCTACGGATCTCCGATGACGATGCGCCGGCCTCCCTGGGATTCGTAAAGACGATGAGAAATAGAGAGGACGGTCCGGTTCTGGGCAACTGCCTGCAGAGCCTGAAGAACTTGGGATTCTGTGAGGGAATCGAGGTTGGCTGTGATTTCGTCGAACAAGAGAATTTGCGGGTCCATGACGACGGCCCGGGCGATGGACAGGAGCTGGCCCTGGCCACGGGAAAAGAACTCTGGCTTGTAAGGCGTAGCCAATCCCTGGGGCAGGGCGTGGCATGTATCCCAAAGGCCGACGAGATGCAGTGCCTTTTCTATTGCTTCCGGTGTAACTCTCGGGTCTTTCAGGCTGATTTGATCGGCAACGGTGCCATGGATAGCGTGGAACTGCTGTTCGACATAGCCGAAGACCTGACGGCGGAGGGGAGCAGCCATGCGGGACGGATCGCAGCCGAAGACGCGGACCTGGCCCTGCCGGGGCCGGTAGAGGCCGAGGATGAGCTTAAAGAGGGTGCTTTTGCCGGCTCCCGTGCGGCCGGTGATAGTAACCATTTCCCCGGCTTCTACGATAAGAGTGAAGTGATGGAAAATGTCGGCTTCCTTGCCGTAGCCAAAGGCGGCATCGCCGATGACAAGCGGTGTTGCAGCCGGGTCGGGTTCCATCGTGCCGTTCTTTTCCTGGACGGGTTCGGCGAAGAAATCTTTCAGGCGGCCAATGCCGGCGACGGCAGACTGGATATTCTGGATTTCCATGCCGATGCTTTCCAAGGGCGAGAAGATACGGCGTACATAGGCGATGAGAGCGACAACACTGCCGACGGTCATGCCGAATAGTTCCTGCAGGGACGGACTGCTGACAGACAGAGACATCATCAGGCAGATGATGACTGTGCAACTGGTGATGATGATGGGCGAATAGATGGAATCGCAGAAATTGCTCCGTTCCATGGCCTCGAAACTATCGCGGATTGTACGGCCATAGCGCTGGCGCATATAGCGTTCCTGCTGGCAGGTATGGATCGTGCGGATATTGTGAACCGTTTCTGGTATGAGTTCATTTGTCCGGCTGACAGCGATGCGGTTGTCCCGCTGGGCCTGGAGCATGCGTTTTTGGAAGTAGCGGGTCAGGAGAAAGAGCAGGGGAAGGCAGATGCAGATCAGTGCGCCCAGCCCCGGGCTCAGATGGAATACGACGGCGAGGATACTGAAAATCGTGAATACGTCGGCAATCATACTGACCACGCCGGAATCAAAGAGGTTTTCCAGCGTATCGACGTCATTGACGAAAAGTGATGTGACGGCACCGGCTTCGTGGTTGACAAAGTATGATGCCGGAAGGTCGTCAAGACGCCGGCACATGGCCGAGCGCAGATCATGTGTGATTTTCTGGCCGAATATGGTAATCAGCGTTTCTTTGAAGGCATCGACGAGACCACTTCCGGCATTGAGAGTGAAATAGAGTACACCGGCTGCCATCAGGGGGTAGGTGCTGAAAGCGCCGTTGACAAGGCTGTCAATGATATACTGAAGGATGAGCGGCGGTGTAATGCTCACGGCGATGGACGCGATGATAGCCAGGATGAGGATCAGCAGGAGCAGGCTGTTCTTCCGTAAGGTCTGTAAAAAGACATTACCCATGGGAACCACCTCCCTGGGCATGCTGCAGGTCATAGAGTTTCCGATAGGCCTGGCACGATACATACAATTCTTCGTGGGTGGCGGCGATGCTGCTCCCGTCACCATTCAGCCAGATGATTTGGTCGAGCATTGGGAAAAGAGTCAGACGATGCGAGATGAGAAGGATGATGCGGTCTTTGCAGTCTCGGCGCAGGTGGCTGTAAATAGCTCGTTCTGTCGCCATATCGACGGCGGCGAAGGGGTCGTCGAGAATCAGTAGCGGCCGTGGATGAAATAGCGTCCGGGCCAGGGCGATGCGGGCCTGCTGGCCACCGGACAGGCGCTGTCCCCCCTCGCCGATGAGGGTCCGGATTCCGTCAGGAAAGGACGCGCAATCCTGATCCATACAGACTGCGTTCAGAACGGGGATGATGTCGCCGCCTTTGCCAAGACGGATATTTTCTTCAATCGTGCCGGCAAAGAGCTCTGCGTCGTGGCCGCAATAACCGGCGATGCCCTTGGGAGGTGTATGGCCATTGCCCAGCTCCTGCGTTCCAAAAAGAATCTGGCCGCCATGCGGATTTTCGCAGAGAAAAGCCAGTCCCAGTGTCGATTTGCCAGAGGCCACGGGACCGGTGATTCCGATAATGTCTCCGGGACGGGCTGAAAAGGAAAGTTCCTGAAAAATGGGCACGTCACTGCCGGGGTAGGTAAAGGAAAGATGTCGGACGGTGAGATAAGCCGGTGCCGCCGGCGGCACTGTCCGGGAAAGTGTACTGGCGGCCCGCAGGTGGGGCTGGATGCGCAGCCAGGAAACCTGGGCCTTCTGGATAGCGTTGAACAGTTTGGCCGCATGGGACGATTTTGTCGCCAGTCTGATGAAGCAGGCCAGATACGTCGAGAAGGCGGCAATATCCCACGTTTCCCAGCCCGTTCCCAGGACATTGTGGCCACCGGACCAGATGACCAGTATCGTGCCAATCATAGCGATGACTTTGTAAATCGGCTGGAGTGCGTTTTCCCAGAGATTGGCCAGAATCATTTTCTTTTCATAATCAGTCAGATAATCTTCATAGCGCTGGTCCTGCACGGCTTCTTCGCCGTAGACGCGGTATGTCATGGCATTGCTGATGCGGTCCAGTGTCATTCCTGACAAAGCGCCGCTGCTCTCTTTACTCCTGGCTGCCGTCATAGCGACCGTGCGGCGCAGACTATTGGCCAGGGCGTAAGCGATGGGCGGGAAGACCAGGACGCATAGGGTCAGGCGCCAGTCATACCAGGCGATCATGACCACATAGGTCACCATGACAATGCCCGTATCAAAGATTTCTGTCGTGAATTTGCGCATTCCTTCGACACACGTATCGATATCAGAAATGACCTTAGTCATTAATGCTCCCGTATCGGCCCGTTCCATATCCCTCTTTGGTGTCTGGACCAGGTGCTGGTAGAGTATATCTTTCATGGACAGACTGATATTGTTGGCAAATTTCCGGACGTACAGGCGCTTGACATAGCGCGAACTCTGGACGCCGAGAATGACAAGGGCGTAGGACAGACAGAGAACGTACATATCTGCTGCCGTCCTGTTGCCGGCAAAAATATCATAGAGGCATTGTGCCAGCTGCCCGTCGAACCAGGGAGCGGCAATCATGCCGACATTATACAAAATGCCACTGAGCGTGACGATGAGCAGTAATTTTTTTTCATGATAAAAATAATAGCGGACTGAACCCGGTCCTAAGCGTTTCAAAGCGAACACCTCACAGTTTCTGCTTCCTGTATCTTTTCACTATACACTAATACAGGCAGTCGTACAACTGGAATCGCAGTTCGCAGTCCGCAGGAAATGTTGTTAGTTTTTTGTCGAAAGGATGATGTCAGGGTCTTTTGCCATTAATTCACCTCTTGCAAAAAGTCAAAAAGACGAATATAATAAGAATGTAATAAAGTCAAAAGGTGAAAAATAACCATTTGATGTATATTGTATTTTCATAAGCAGGTGATACGATGAGTGTGTTAGCTGATAAAATCGAACAATTTATATTACATAAGCTCCTCGAAGAGGATGAAGAGAATATCGTTCTCCGCCGCAATGAACTGGCGGATGAACTGGATTGTGCCCCTTCACAGATTAGTTATGTCCTAAGTACACGCTTTTCTAATGACAAGGGCTATCTAGTAGAATCACGACGGGGCTCAGGCGGTTTCGTGCGCATTATCCGCCTGACTCCGAAAAAACAGGACCGGACACCGGCACCGCTGAAAGAAACGCTGCCTGCTGTCAATATTACGATGGAAGATCTCGACGTGCTATTATATCGTCTGATTAAAAGCAAGTCGCTGACGAACAGGGAGGCCATTTTGCTGCATCATACGTTTGAAGCGTTGTTTGATGAAGTCGATGAACCGCAGCGGATGGCAGTTATAGGGCGGATTCTCCGGTCCCTGAATCTGCACTAGTGTAAGAAAGGAGGCGCACGCCATGCTTTGCGATCAATGCAAAAAAAGAGAAGCCGTCGTCCATATCGCGAAGATTGAAAACGGCCGCCGCACGGAGCTGCACCTGTGTGCAGAATGTGCGCGTAAACAGGGAAGTTTACCTGATTATTCTAATTTCAATATTATCGATAATGATTTCTTCCGTAAAATGGCTTACCCCGATTATTCCGGCCAGGCCGAAGAAGAACCGCGCTGCAATAGTTGTGGCATGACGTATAGTGAATTTAACCGTCTTGGTAAATTTGGCTGTCCCGATTGTTATGAAGCATTCCGGGAGGAAATCACGCCTCTGGTCCGGCGGATACACGGTCACACTAAACATGTGGGCAAGGTGCCGAACCGGGGAACCGGTGTGTTCCGTACAGCCAATCAGATTAAACGCCTGCGCCAGCGTCTGAAAAAACTCGTTCAGGATGAACGGTATGAAGAAGCTGCCCGCGTACGCGATGAAATCCGCATGCTGGAACGGCAGCTGCCACCGCGGCAGAATGGGAAGGAGGAATAACGGATGCTGCAGGATATATTGAAAACGCCGTTGATTCCCTGGCAGGATGGATCAGGAGATTTGACGGATGTCGTGCTGGACAGCCGTATCCGTCTTTCCCGGAACTTAAAAAAATACGTATTTCCTGATAAGGCGACTGATGCAGAACTGGCTGCCGTCCTGGCGGAAGGGGAACGGTACATGCCAAGTCTGAATACGCTGGGAGGAGGGACTTATGAAAGTATCCATCTTTACGATCTGACTTCGTGGGAACGGGAAGTGCTGGCAGAACGCCACCTGGTTTCGGCAAGCCATATTCAGAAACCGCAGAACAGGGGATTGCTGTTACGGCAGGACGGTGCCGTTTCCATTATGATCAATGAAGACGATCATTTCTGTATTCAGACCGGTGCGGCAGGTCTCCAGCTCGATAAGGCATGGGAAGATGCGACACAGGTAGACGATGCGCTGGAGGCAAAACTGAATTTTGCCTTCCGGGATGATTTCGGTTATCTGACTGCCAGTCCCTCCCTTACCGGGACTGGCCTTATTGCCGGCGTCATCCTCCATCTGCCCGGACTGGTGCTGATGAAGCGCCTTAACCGTATTGTCCAGGGGATTACTAAATTGGGCTTTACCATGTGTGGCATGTATACGGAACGGAACGAATATATTGGCAATGTGTTCCAAGTGACGAATCAAATTACGCTGGGCGTATCAGAAGAAGATATTATAGGGCAATTGAAGAAGCTTGCCACACAGATTGTCCAGGAAGAACGGAACTGCCGGAACCTGCTCTGGACGCATAATCAGAATGCCATGAAAGACCGGTTTTTCCGGAACTATGGCGTATTATCCCATGCCTGGATGCTCGATTTTTATGAAACCATCGATTTTCTAAGCGATTTCCGCATGGGGATAGATTTTGGTGTCATTCAGGAACGGCCACAGGCGTATCATGCCCTGCTGACGGCAGCGGGGCCGGCATATCTGCAATGGCAGGCCGGTAAGGAACTGAATGATGAAGAGCAGGACTTGCAGCGGGCTAAGGTAATCCGTCAGCTTCTGCAGGATTATGCCATTTAAAATGTGTACGATGGCTGAATGGCAGTACGGAAAGTCTGCCCGGACCAGCGTATAAGGATGTGAAAGAATATGTATAACAGATTTACAAATAATGCAAAACGGGTGCTGCAGTATGCCCAGCAGACAGCGCAGCGCTTGGGTCATGACTATGTAGGAACCGAACACATTTTGCTCGGTCTCGTTCTCAATAAAGAAGGGGTGGCAGGTCAGGTGCTGGCTCAATTGGGGCTTACGCCGGAAAACATACTGCGGGCCATCGAAAAATTGACGGCATCCCGCGACATGATCCAGGATGAACCGGGGCTGACCCCGCGCACAAAGCGGACAATGGAACTGGCTGTCAGTGAAGCCAACCGGCTGGGACAAAACTATGTTGGTACAGAACATATTCTGGCCGGACTGATTCTGGAAGGGAGCGGCCGTGCCAGCCAGATTCTGGAATCTATGGATGTCGATCCGGAACAAATTTTGCACCGTTTGGCAGAAGTAACAGGTACAGATGCCGAAGACGTGCCGGAAGAAGGCGGAGCTGCTGGCAGCATGGATCTCAATGCCTATGGCCGTGATCTGAATGAACTGGCAAGGAAAGGTAAAATTGATCCCGTCATCGGCAGGGAAAAGGAAATCGACCGGGTCATCCAGATCCTTAGCCGCAGGACGAAAAACAACCCCGTCCTCATCGGAGCTCCCGGAGTAGGGAAAACAGCCATTGCCGAAGGTCTGGCCCAGCGCATTGTAAGCGGTGTCGTACCGGATATTTTAGCCGACAAACATATATTTTCCCTGGATCTTACGAGTCTGGTGGCTGGTACAAAATATCGTGGGGAATTTGAAGAACGAATTAAAAAGGTGATCGAGGCCATACAGAATGATTCCCATATGATCCTCTTTATCGATGAACTGCATCAGCTCATCGGTGCAGGGGCTGTAGAAGGCTCCATGGATGCCGCTAATATCCTTAAACCGGCCCTGGCACGGGGCGAACTGCAGTGCATCGGCGCGACGACGCTGGATGAATATAAGAAACATATAGAAAAGGATACGGCTCTGGCCCGCCGGTTCCAGCCAGTACTGGTTGGTGAACCGACGGAAGATGATGCAATACAGATTCTGTTCGGTTTGCGTGACCGTTATGAAGCATTCCATAAAGCGCGCATTACCGATGAAGCCGTGCGCAGTGCCGTTACCCTTTCCGCGCGGTATATCAGTGACCGCTACCTGCCGGATAAGGCCATCGATGTCATGGATGAAGCGGCATCACGGGTGCGTATGAAAGTATATTCTCCGTCTGATGAAGTCAAGAGCCTGGAACAGAAACTGGCCGATATCCGCAAGGAAAAAGAGGCGGCTCTGGCCAGTGAGGACTTTGAACGCTGTGCGTCCCTGCGTGATGAAGGAAAGGAGTTATCACGGCAGCTGGAAACGATGCAAAAAGAACGGAAACAGCACGATGATGCCCGGCTGGTCGTGACAGAAGATGATATTGCCGATGTCGTGTCTCAGTGGACGGGAATCCCCGTACGGCAGTTGACGGAAACGGAATCACACCGTCTGCTCCATCTGGAAGAAGAATTACATAAGAGGGTCATCAGTCAGGATGAGGCCGTGACGGCTGTTTCCAAGGCAATACGCCGGGCACGGGCGGGCCTGAAGGATGCAAACCGCCCAATTGGTTCGTTCCTGTTCCTCGGCCCCAGTGGCGTCGGCAAGACCGAACTGGCCCGGACACTGGCCCGGCAGCTCTTTGGCAGTGAAGAATCAATGATTCGCATCGACATGAGCGAATACATGGAAAAATACAGCGTATCCCGCCTGGTAGGGGCACCTCCCGGTTATGTGGGGTATGAAGAAGGCGGCCAGCTGACCGATGCCGTACGGGAAAAACCGTACAGTGTCGTATTATTTGATGAAGTAGAAAAGGCTTCGTCTGATTTCTTCAATCTGCTCCTGCAGGTCCTCGATGACGGACGCCTGACTGATTCCAAGGGACGTACGGTTGATTTCCGCAATACGGTCATCATCATGACCAGTAATCTGGGAGCCTCTCATTTGAAACCCGATGCCCCGGTCATGGGATTTTCGACGGGCAGTCAGGAAGAAAACCGGGAACAGGCTTTCAAAACGGCGAAAAAAGAAATCATGGATGACGTCCGGCGATTCTTCCGTCCGGAATTTTTGAACCGGATTGATGAAATCATCGTATTTAAGCCGCTGCAGCGGGATGATTTGCGCCGCATCGTCTCTCTTATGCTGAAAGATCTGACGAAACGGCTCGACGAAAAAGGCATTGCTATGGACTGGACAGAAAATGCCGACGATGTATTGGTCCGGGAAGGAACCGATTTCGCTTATGGCGCCCGTCCGCTGAAGCGGGCTATCCAGAAACTGGTGGAAGATCCTATTTCGGAAATGATGCTCGGTGGCAGCCTGAAAAAGGGGAACCATCTCCATGTAGACAGCCCGGATAAGAAAGAGTTACTATTTACGACAGAATGATGAGAGAAGCCAGCGGTTCCGGGACGGGGACTTCTTTCAGAAGAGGAGCAGATTCATGGCTAAAGTAAAGACGCGCTATGTATGCGCTAATTGCGGCAGCGTTTCCAGCCGCTGGCTCGGACGCTGCCCCCAGTGCGGGGAATGGAACACAATGACAGAAGAAACATTGCAGCCGGAGGCTCCCCGTAAAGCTGGCAGCATGCAGCGGACGGGGACGGAAACCCGTCCGGCTGCCCTGACGGACATTACCATGGAAGACATGTCCCGTCTGGAAACGGGAATTGGCGAACTGGACCGCGTGCTGGGAGGCGGATTGGTGCCCGGCGCCCTGATTCTGCTCAGTGGGGATCCGGGTATCGGCAAATCGACGCTGGTGCTGCAGATGGCGGCAGCGGTCTGTAAAAAACAAGGTGCCGTCCTGTACGGTTCCGGTGAAGAATCACAGGGACAGATTAAGCTGCGGGCCGAAAGACTGGGAATTGTGGCTCCGGACCTGTTCATACAGGCGGACACATCACTGGATGCTGTATTGCATGAGGCTGAACGGCGGAAACCACGGCTGCTCATCGTCGATTCCATCCAGACGATGTACTGCCAGGATGCAGACGGTACACCGGGGAGCATGGGGCAGATACGGGAAGGTACGGCACGGCTCATGACTTTTGCCAAGACGACCAACATACCCGTTGTGGTCATCGGCCATGTGACCAAAGAAGGGGCCATTGCCGGCCCGCGCATGATGGAACATATGGTGGATGTCGTGTTGTATTTTGAAGGTGACCGGCAGTATCAGTTCCGCATCCTCAGGGGGATAAAGAACCGTTTTGGCTCGACGAATGAATCCGGCATGTTTACCATGACCGAAGAGGGCCTTTCGGAACTGGCCAATCCGTCCCATCTGCTCCTGGCTGAACGATCGGCTCATCAGGCCGGTTCGGTTATCGCGGCCGTTATGGACGGCCAGCGGCCTATGCTGGGAGAAATACAGGCGCTGACATCGCATTCCGTATTTGCCGTACCACGGCGGACTGCTTCCGGAATGGATTACAACCGTCTGATTATTTTGCTGGCCGTCCTGGAAAAACGAATCGGCCTGAATCTGGGAACACAGGATGTCTATATCAATGTCGTAGGCGGGTTGCGGCTCACCGGGACAGCTGCCGATCTTCCGGTTATTCTGGCCGTCGTTTCCAGCTTTAAGGATATTCCTATGGATGAGCATACGGTAGTCATGGGCGAAGTGGGACTGACTGGAGATATACGGCGTGTCCCTCAGGCTGACCGCCGGTTGAAGGAAGCCGCCAAAATGGGATTTACCCGGTTCATCGTTCCCCGGGGGAATATGTCAGAGCTGAAACGGGATGACTTTCCCGATTGCCGGATCATTCCTGTGGTGTCTATCAGAGATGCCATAACGGCTGCTTTTTCTTCCTGATTTTTTGACAATTTAAATAAAATTTATTTTTTTCACCGGCTGGTATGGTATACTGGTAGTAGAATATAAAATTTAAAAAGAAAGTACAAGGGAGGTTGGACAATTATGCAGAAACGAGTGAAAAGGCTGGCCGTATTATGTACGGCAGTGGCCCTTTTATGTGGCGGAAGTGCTCTGGCATATTATCATAACAGTACTGCTGGTCCGGCAGGAAGATCTACTGTATATGACTGCAACAGCCCCGTTACCTATTATCAGGGACGCCGTGTTATGGCAGATGGCCATATGGAACCGGTTATCCAGCACCGTGGCTACGTAGTCAATGAAAATGGTGCCGTCGAAATGACAGGCCCCTGCTACGGGGACGGTAATGGGTACGGACATCACGGCAATGGCTATGGACATCACGGTAACGGTGGTTACTATGGCGGGTGCCATCGCTGAATAGAGAAAAACGAGCAGTTTTGCTGTATAGAAAGGCAGAGCTGCTCGTGTTTTTTCCCTGACGTGTTCTTTTTTGTGGAGTCTTATCAAAAAATATGGTATGATAAGAAATTGTAAAAAGATGCTTTTTACAGGTATAATGAATGAAAATGTTGATTAATATGAGAAGGGGGTGACATACTATGGCTGATGTACATACGACAGAAAATAAAGAAAAAAGAAAACCGGAACGCAAGAAACTCAATGGCCGTAAAATTGCTGATAATATCATGAAAGGTGCGGTTATGCTGATCATGGCCGTCATCTTTGTCATGTTGGCAGACCAGCTGGTGACGACGCCTTTTTTCAGTGCAGAAATCGAGGGTCGTTTTTCCCGGATTGGTATTTTTGGTACGACACTGATGACTATGATTACCTATATCGTGGGAGCCCTTCTGGGTGTCGTTCTGGGATATATCTTGTCACCGCTCGTGCTGCGGCTGATATGGAAGGTTATTCAGCGCATGGAAACGGGCCTGAGTGACTTTTCTACGCAGGATCTGCTTATTGGAACGCTGGGATTGCTTTTTGGACTCATTATTGCTAATTTAATAGGACTGGCGTTTTCCAAATTGCCGATTATCGGAGCGTATGGGCCAATTGTATTCAGCATTATTTTCGGGTATGCCGGCATGAGTATAGCTGTACGCAAGAAGACAGAAATCGTCAGCTGGGCCGGTATTTTCCGCTTGCCCAAAAATAGGGAAAAAGAACGGAAAAAAGAAGAATTTTCAGGGAAACTCCTGGATACAAGTTCTATCATCGACGGGCGGATTGCGGAAATATGCAGTACCGGTTTCCTCGAAGGGCCTCTTCTGGTGCCTGTTTTCGTCCTGGAGGAACTGCAGCTTATTGCCGATTCCTCTGATGTCCTGAAGAGAAACAAAGGGCGCCGTGGGTTGGATATACTGAAGCAGATGCAGGAAGACAACTATGTAGAAGTCCGTATCATCAATGATGATTTTGATGATGTGCAGGGCGTTGATTCCAAACTGGTCCGGCTGGGCCGGAAAATCAACGCCAAAGTCGTGACTAATGACTATAATCTGAATAAGGTAGCGGCGCTGCAGGGTGTCGTTGTCCTGAATATCAATGATCTGGCCAATGCACTGAAGCCGGCCCGGATTCCGGGAGAGCATATGGAAGTACTGGTTGTCAAGGCCGGTAAAGAAAATAATCAGGGTGTAGGGTACCTCGACGATGGTACTATGATTGTCGTCGAAAATGGCCAGAAATATATTGGCTCTACCGTCCCCGTCGTAGTTACTTCTGTTTTGCAGACTTCGGCAGGGCGTATGATATTTGTAAAAGTCGAACACGAGTAGGTGAAAGGTTTGAAAGTATCTGTCATCATAGTAGCGGCCGGTTCAGGCCGGCGTTTTGGCTATGAGCGCAATAAGCTGTTTTTTCCTTTGTGCGGAAAACCTGTACTGACTCATACGCTGCAGCACGTTTTTGCTGCAGCCTGTGTCAGTGAAGTCGTCATTGTAGTAGCGGAACGGGACCGAAGGGATATAGAAGATATGGTTGCCGGCCTGCATCCGTCTGTACCGGTCCGTTTTGCTCTGGGAGGAGCGGAACGGGAAGATTCTGTTTATAATGGCCTCGTGGCAGCAGATGAGTCAGCCGACATCATTATGGTCCACGATGGGTCACGCCCCATGGCCGGTCCGGAGTGGTTTGATAATGCCGTGCCGGTTATGGAAAAAGCAAATGTAGCTGTATATGCTATTCCTGTCAAAGATACGGTCAAGGAACGGGAAGAAGCTGGAGCCTGGGGGCTGCAGCGTGTCCGCACACTGGACCGGAGCCGCCTGATTGCTGTACAAACGCCTCAGATCTTCCGGCGTCAGACACTGCTGGAAGCCCACCGGTACGCCAAAGAGCATCACCTGACGGGGACAGACGATGCCTCACTGGCAGAGGCAATGGGGGAAAAGGTTGTTATTCTCCAGGGGGATGAACGGAATCATAAAGTGACTACGATGGACGATGTGCCGGTCCTTGAATTTTATATGACCGGACCGTCAGAGCACCGTGTCGGCAGCGGCTATGATGTCCATCCGCTCGTATCAGGAAGGAAACTGATTCTGGGCGGCGTGGAGATTCCCTATGAAAAAGGACTGGATGGCCATTCTGATGCGGATGTACTCGTCCATGCCGTCATGGATGCGCTCCTGGGAGCGGCAGGGCTGAAAGACATCGGTACGTATTTTCCCGATACGGATGCGGCATTTAAGAATATTTCCAGCCTTATTTTACTGCGTAAAGTACGGCAGATACTGATAGAGAACAGCTGCCGCGTCATTAACGTCGATGTGACGCTCCTGGCCCAGCAGCCGAAAATCAAGCCATATGTGGCTCAGATGACAGCCAATCTGGCAGATGCCCTGCAGATTGATCCGTCTGCCGTCTGTGTCAAAGCGACTACGACAGAACACCTGGGTTTTGTAGGCCGGCAGGAAGGCATGGCCGCCCAGGCCGCTGCCATGGTTATTAAATACAGAAATTAATAGTAATAGATAGTAGGAGGAGTTTGTTATGTCTAATACAGTACGCGTACGTTTTGCACCCAGCCCGACTGGCCCGTTCCATATTGGCGGTGCCCGCTCGGCTCTTTTCAATTACCTGGAAGCCAAACATACCGGTGGTACCTTTGTCGTCCGCATTGAAGATACGGACCAGAAGCGTTCTACCCGTGAATCGGAAGAAAATATCAAGGAAGCACTGCGCTGGCTGGGTATCAACTGGGATGAAGGTATTGACGTAGGTGGCCCGGACGGGCCGTACCGTCAGATGGAACGCCTGGATATCTACAAGAAATATACAGATAAATTACTGGCAGAAGGCAAAGCGTATTATTGCTTCTGTACACCCGAAGAACTGGAAGCCGAAAAAGAAGCACAGCTGGCAAAGGGAGAAACACCGGTTTATTCCGGAAAGTGTTCCCATCTGTCGCCGGAACAGGTACAGCAGTACCTGAAAGAAGGCCGGCCCTATGTCATCCGCGTCAAGACCCCGAAGAATGAAACTCTCGAATTCGACGATCTCGTACGGGGACATGTCGCTTTTGACTCCAATAAAGTAGGCGATTTTGTCATTGTCAAATCAGACGGAATTCCTGTATATAATTATTGTGTCGTCATGGATGATGCTCTCATGCATATTACCCATGTCATCCGTGCGGAAGAACATCTGTCCAATACACCGCGCCAGCTCGTCCTCTATAAAGCACTGGGCTTTCCCGTACCGACCTTTGCCCATGTATCGCTTATCCTGGGCAAAGATAAGAAGAAAATGAGCAAACGCCACGGCGCAACCAGCGTCCAGCAGTATCGCGACCTGGGATACCTGCCCCAGGCTATTGACAATTTCCTGGCTCTGCTGGGATGGACGCCTGACAGCGATCAGGAAATTTTCTCCATGGAAGAACTCTGCCAGCAGTTTAGTCTGGACCGGGTAGCGAAGAATCCCGCTGTCTTCGATATTGAAAAATTGAACTGGATTAATTTCCATTACATGAAAGAACTGGATGAAGACCAGCTGCTGGAAATCTGCCTGCCTCATTTGCAGAAAGCAGGCTATTCATCGGATCAGCCTTCCCATGATGAACGGGCCTGGCTGAAACAAATGTGTTCTGCTATGCGCGAACACGTCCAGTACGGCGCCCAGATTGTCGATGCGGCCAAAGTGTTCTTTACGGAAGACTACCAGCCGGAAAATGAAGAAACAGCTGCTGTCCTCAAAGAAGAAACGGCTCCGGCTGTTCTCAAAATGTTCCGCGATGAACTGGCAGCTCTCGACGAAGTGACGGCGGAAACGGTACAGCCCCTGTTCAAAAAAATCCAGAAAGGCCTGAAAGTAAAGGGTAAATTCGTCTATATGCCTATCCGCGTAGCTGTTACAGGCGTCATGCACGGGCCGGACCTGAACGTCATCGTCGCCCTCATGGGACGGGACAAAGTCATCAGCCGGCTCAATGCCAGCGGCCTCATAGCTGACTGAATGCCGGGATGGTGAACGTTGATGGATACGTCTGACAAGACGCCTTCTTCCCGGTGGGAAGTACTCAGCCGCAACCGGGCGGCCCGCATGATTGCCGGCCGTCTGGTGCTGGATGGAGAAATAGAACTTTCCGAGGGAAACGGGATGTATACGTATATTCATTGTACAAATCTGAACGACATATATACGTTCCGTGTGGCCGGAACCAGCATTCTCGATGACGTAGAGGACCGGGAATTTTCCCCCGTATTCGGCATTCCTCTGCCACCGTATGAACGGCTCCTGGAAGAATATCCCTGCCGGGAAACATACCGGGGACTGGAAGCAGGCCGTACTTCGCCGTACTATCCTTATTTCTGCCAGCTGGCTTTTCAGATGGATGAAATGCTGGCAGGCGAGAAGGAAGATGAAGAGGAGACGCCCGTCGATACATGGGACCGCCCGGATATGACCGATACATAAAATGTTCTTGACAGAATAGAAAATATTGAGTATCATGTAATATACAATACAGTATATTTAATAATTAATATCAATTTAGAAATGCGATGATCAAAATGATCTGCAAGGGAACGCTACAGAGAAGTCCGGCAGCTGCTGAGAGCCGGGCCAGCAGATGAAATTGCAGAGTTGCCTTTGGGAGCAGGCCGGATGAAATGACAGTATTCCGGTCCGGAGACAGCCGTTACCTGTAGTCGAGATTATGGTGTTTGCCATAAAGCAGAGTGGAACCACGGGCCACCGTCTCTGTCAGGGGACGGTGGTCTTTTTATTTACCTGAAGGAGGTTTATTATGAGAGAATTAAAAGTTTACAATACACTCACACGTCGTAAAGAAACGTTTGTGCCAGTAACGCCGGGACAGGTCAAGATGTACGTCTGCGGGATTACGCCGTACAATCATTCTCATATGGGCAATGCCCGCCCGTTCGTTACATGGGATGTCATCAAACGCTATCTGGAACATCTGGGCTATGAAGTCACACACATCCAGAACTTTACCGATGTCGATGATAAAATCATTAACGCCGCCAATGGGGAAGGCGTTACATGGGATACGATTTCCAACCGGTATATCGCATCCTACTTCGACGTCATGGATAAGCTCCACATCCGTCGGGCCGACAAATATCCCCGCGTTTCGGAACACATGGATGAAATCATCCACATGGTCCAGACCCTCATCGACAAAGGCTATGCCTATGTCATCGACCACGACGTCTATTACAGCGTCGAAAAGTTTGCCGATTACGGCGAATTGAGCGGCCGCAGCCTCGACGACATGATGGCTGGCGCCCGTATTGAAGTCGATGACCGCAAACATAATCCTATGGATTTTGCTCTCTGGAAGGGAGCAAAGCCGGGTGAACCTTCGTGGGACAGCCCGTGGGGACC
>NZ_DGRS01000032.1:0-4785 GCF_002391155.1 Megasphaera sp. UBA4382
CTCCAGTTGCTCATATTTGGTATTTTAAAGGTATTCCGAGCCGTATGGGCCTGATTCTCGATATCTCGCCCCGCTCTCTGGAAAAAGTATTGTATTTTGCTTCTTTTATCGTTCTTGACCCCGGTGACACGCCGTTGGTTAAAAAACAATTGCTGACAGAAACGGAATACCGCCAGTATCAGGAAATGTATGGCGATAAATTCCGCGTCGGCATGGGGGCTGCTGCTGTCAAGGAGCTCCTTCAGGAACTGGATCTGGACCAGCTCGATAAGGATTTACGGGAAGAACTGCGTGACTCTTCTGGTCAGCGCCGTGTCCGTGCTATCCGCCGTCTGGAAGTAGTAGAAGCATTCCGCCATTCAGGAAATAAACCGGAATGGATGATCATGGATGTCATCCCGGTCATTCCGCCGGAACTGCGTCCAATGGTACAGCTGGATGGTGGCCGGTTTGCTACATCGGATCTGAATGATCTGTACCGCCGCGTCATCAACCGTAACAACCGTCTGAGCCGCCTGTTGGAACTGGGTGCGCCGGATATCATCGTCCGCAATGAAAAGCGTATGCTCCAGGAAGCCGTCGATGCGCTTATCGACAATGGCCGCCGTGGCCGACCGGTCACCGGCCCGGGCAACCGTCCTCTCAAATCTCTTTCCGACATGCTGAAGGGGAAACAGGGCCGTTTCCGTCAGAACCTCCTCGGTAAACGTGTTGACTATTCCGGCCGTTCCGTTATCGTTGTTGGTCCGGAACTGAAAATGCATCAGTGCGGTCTGCCGAAGGAAATGGCACTGGAACTGTTTAAGCCCTTCGTCATGAAGAAACTCGTTGAAAAGGGTATTGCTACTAATATCAAGAATGCCAAGAAAAAGGTCGAACGTGTCAGCAATGAAGTATGGGATGTCCTGGAAGATGTCATTAAGGAACATCCGGTTCTCCTCAACCGTGCCCCGACACTGCATCGTCTCGGTATCCAGGCTTTCGAACCGATCCTTTGGGAAGGCCGGGCTATCAAACTGCATCCGCTGGTCTGCACGGCATTCAATGCCGACTTCGATGGTGATCAGATGGCATGCCACCTGCCACTTTCGGTGGAAGCCCAGTCGGAAGCCCGTACACTCATGTTGTCGGCACACAATATCCTGGCTCCGAAAGATGGTAAACCTGTTGCCGTTCCGACACAGGATATGGTCCTTGGTGCCTACTATCTGACGCTGGTCAAACCGGCTGCCAAAGGTGAAGGTAAGATTTTCTCCAATTATGATGAAGTCATGCTGGCCTATGATGCCAAGGCAATCGATATCGAAGCGCTTATCAAAGTCCGTATCCCTGGCCATGGCCTGATTGAAACGACGGCTGGCAAGCTGTTATACAATTACCAGATTTATGAACCACTGCGCTTGTTCCATACGGATAAAGTCATGGTTTTCACCAATCCGGAAGATGCCGTATTCGCTTATGAAAATGGTCTCATCGATACGACCCATTTCGTTAAAATCAAGGATAGCGAAGGCCGTATCCTCGACTATGGTTTTTCAGCCCTTAAAGAAAAATTCGGGGTCGATCTCCTGAAGACCCGTCCGCTCCCGGCACGTAAAGTAGATAAAGAAGCAGTAGCGGAATTCAAGAAAGATAAAGAGTACGTCGATGTGAACTGCCTTGGCGTACTCATGAATAAAAAACAGATTGGCAAGCTCGTCGATGCCTGCTTCCATCTTGTCGGCAATACAAAGACGGCGGAACTTCTGGATAATATCAAGGCAATCGGTTATCATTATGCCCGTCAGGCTGGTATGTCCATTGCTATTTCTGATATTCAGATTCCTGCTGAAAAATGGGACATCCTCGATGCCGCCGATAAACAGGTACAGAATGTATCCAAAATGTATCTCCGCGGCCTTATAACGGAAGACGAACGGTATCGTAAGACCTGCTCCATCTGGGAAAAAGCAACGGATGACGTAACGGAAGTCATGATGGATAACATGGATCCGTTCAACTCCATCTTCATGATGGCTGACTCCGGTGCCCGTGGTAATAAACAGCAGATTCGTCAGGTTGCCGGTATGCGTGGCCTGATGGCTGACCCGTCGGGCCGAATCATCGACTTGCCCATCAAGGCAAATTTCCGGGAAGGCCTGTCTGTACTGGATTACTTCACATCGTCCCATGGTGCCCGTAAAGGTCTGGCCGATACGGCATTGCGGACCGCCGACTCGGGATATCTGACCCGTCGTCTCGTCGATGTTTCCCAGGATGTCATTGTCCGTGAAGAAGACTGTGATGTTTTCGGTATCGACCTGATTCGCGAACGGGCCCGTCTGGCCGGCTCTACCCGTCAGGCTGTGGCTCTCATGGCGGATAAGATTATCGGCCGTGTATTGGCTGCTGATATCGTCGATGCCGGTACAGGTGAAGTCATTTTGCCGGAAGGACACGTCCTCACGACAGATGATATGGATGAACTCGTTGCCTATAAGGTACCTAAACTGTCTCTCCATGGCAGCCAGCTTGATATTAATGATGACATGAATCATACTAATGTCATTGAAAACGTCTATCTTGGTGCGCCGGAAGAAAGCATCCGCTCTTCCCTGCGCCAGGCCATGATTGAAAATATGCTTGGCAAATCTGTCGAAGAAACGGTCATCGACTCCAATGGCATGGAAATCTGCCCGGCCGGCACTCCCCTTACGGAAGATGCTATCGACCGCATCCTGAGCAGCGATGTAACAGAAGTCAAAGTACGCAATAATGATATCCGTGGTGTCTACGTTACAGCTATCGTAGAAGGCAATGGCATCATTGAACCGCTGGAAGACCGGATTGAAGGCCGTACGGCAGCGGAAACACTGATTAACAAAGATACGGGCGAGGTTATTGTTCCTCTCAACGAAGAAATCATGGCGGATCAGGCAAAAGAAGTTGCCAAGTATTATGATAAAGTTAAGATCCGCAGCGTCCTTACCTGCCGCAGCCGTTACGGTGTATGCGCTAAATGCTATGGCCGCGATCTTGGTACAGGCGGCAAGGTCAACGTAGGCGAATCGGTTGGTACGATTGCAGCACAGTCTATCGGTGAACCGGGCACACAGCTGACTATGCGTACATTCCATACAGGCGGCGTTGCATCTGCTGGTGATATCACACAAGGTCTGCCCCGTGTCGAAGAATTGTTTGAAGCCCGTAAGCCGAAAGGCAATGCTATCATCACTGAAATCGACGGCACTGTTTCTATTACGGAAAAAGAAGACCACCATGACATCAATATCGTCCATGTTCTTTCCAAAGATGGCGAAGAACGAAGCTACACGATTCCCTTTGGCGCTCACCTGGTAGTTCACGAAGGCGACGTCATCGAAAAGGGCAGCCGCATTACATCCGGTTCCATTAATCCTCACGATATCCTGCGCATCCAGGGTGTAGAAGCAACACAGCGGTACCTCGTATACGAAGTACAGAAGGTTTATAAATCCCAGGGCGTTGGTATCAACGATAAGCACATCGAAGTTATCGTACGCCAGATGCTGCGTAAGATTAAGATAGAAGATGCTGGAGATGCCGATGTATTGCCAGGCGATTATATTGATGTCAATGTCTTTGAAGATATGAACAAACGTATAGAAGCCAATGGCGGCAAACCGGCTATAGGCAAGCCTATGCTGCTCGGCATTACTAAAGCGGCCCTGGCTACCGATTCCTTCTTGTCAGCCGCTTCCTTCCAGGAAACGACCCGCGTCCTTACCGATGCAGCCATCAAGGGCAAGATCGATCCGCTTCTCGGCCTCAAGGAAAACGTCATCATCGGCAAGCTGATTCCTGCCGGTACTGGCATGAGCCGCTACCGCAAAGTGAAAGTCGTTAAGACGGTCCCTACCGTTGAATATGAAGATGAAGATGGCAATCCCATTGACATCCAGCCGGAAGATACGACACCAGAAGCCGGACATTAAGATCGCATAAATGAAACATCACATGAAGAGTGATTAACATCTTCATGTGATGTTTTTTTTACCTCTTATCATGCGGAATTCATATATCAGATAATACAATTATTGAACCACGCGGGACTGTGTAATAATAAATGGCTTATTTTACGAAAAATACATTGACATGGAAATAGGGGAATGATAAAATATCTAAGTGTCGCAATGCGAGTCGTGCGGCCAAATTGTATGTTTTAAGGAGTGATGTTTCGTGAGCTTGGAATCACTCGGTACGGCCAGAAAGACGGTCGGTGCCAAACAGACGCTGAAAGCAATGAAACGAAACGAAGTCACACAGCTGTATATTGCCAATGACTGTGATGAACAGGTAGCAGCACCGCTGCTCACGCTTGCCGTTGAAATGGGAATTGCCACGGATCGCAATTATACTATGGCAGAACTGGGGCTGGCCTGCCGGATCAAGGTTGGGGCTGCAGCTGTCGGACTGCTCAGCTGATTCTGGTAACATCATCCTGAAGCTGACGCTTCATTGATGATTACATTATAAATCTAATTGTTTGGAGAGGAGGTGCCCACATGCCAACAATTAACCAATTGGTTCGTAAAGGTCGTCAGGTCGCTGTCACAAAATCGACAGCACCGGCTTTGAAAAACTGCCCGCAGAAGCGTGGCGTATGCACTCGTGTATACACAGCTACGCCGAAAAAGCCTAACTCGGCTCTGCGTAAAGTTGCCCGTGTCCGCCTGACGAACGCTATCGAAGTAACTGCGTACATTCCTGGCATTGGTCACAATTTACAGGAACATAGTGTTGTTTTAATTAGAGGTGGAAGAGTTA
>NZ_DGRS01000015.1:0-127519 GCF_002391155.1 Megasphaera sp. UBA4382
GAGACTTTGTTCTGTAAAATAGGGACAGAGTCTCTTTTTTTATAGGGAATTTGTGGTTTTTGTGATATACTGATATCGATATAAGCTGATGGTACGCTTAGAATGAATACGTACTCTGCCTGGGGGGCACATATAATATGGAACACATGGACACAAAATGGCTGGAACAGCAGATCCGGGAATGGGAATCCAGAGGATGGGTTTCCCGTGAAGGGGCTGTCCAGATACGTCATATACTGGAAACGAAAACGGCAGGCATTCCCCTGCCATTGCTGATTGTAGTAACGGCGCTGGGCCTTACTATTGCCGGTATGGCGCTGATATGGGGGCTGTCCGGTTTCTGGTACCAGACGAGTTTTGCCGTGCGCATCGGACTGGCGGCAGGACTGCTGCTTTTTTCACAAATCGCCGTTGGTGCCGGGATGCTCCGCAGTCACCAGGGAACCTGGGGCGGTGAAGTGATCGCTGTCACTCATGTCCTCATACTGGGCGTTTCTCTGGCTATAGCTCTGCAAACCTACTATGTGGGCTGGGATACGCCTTCCTATCTTGCCGGATGGGCACTGCTGTCGCTGCCGGTTAGCTATCTCCTTCGTTCCGCCGGGGCAGTGATCCTCTATGCTCTGGGGGTACTGCTCTGGGCGGCCAGCGGAGGTCCGGTCGATGCGCCGGGAGGAGCCGCTTTTATGTGGATCCTGCTCGTCCTGCTGGTGCCGTTTTATGGCCTGCTGCAGCGCCACAATGATGAAATCCGCCTGTCCGTGTATTCCTGGACCCTTACGATTACGGTGTTTGCAGCATTCGGACTGGCTGCGCTCGATTCAGAATATATCCCGTTCCTGCTGCTGGCTACCCTGGCGGCGGCGATTATGCTGGCAGGGTATTCCATTGACATCCGCAAGGCCTGGGGTGTGCCGTTCCGCTGGTTTGGCCGCTGCGCCGCTGCAGGATCACTGCTCATTTCGTCCCTGCCCTCATCGTGGTATGGGATTGCCCGCATCCAGGGATTTCACTGGACGACGATTGCCGTTACGGTCATATTATTCCTGTCTATTTTGGCACTGCTCTTGAAAGGTGTCAAAAAGCGTTTCTGGGGTCCCGTGCTGTATGCGGGCATCCCGGTCATCATCGCGGCAGAAACTATGCTGGTGCGGAGCGGCCTCTACTCTTCCGTACCGCTCATCGTTTCCTCTATCTATCTGATTCTCATTGGATTTTATGAAATGGTCCAGGGAATCCAGAGCGGTCATACCAAGCATACGAAGTTTGGCATCTGCGCCCTTCTTTGTCTGGTGGTGGCCTTCTTCTGGAGCGGCAGCGTTTCCCCGCTGGTACCGGTCGTGGCAATTATCATCCTGGCACTGGTGCTGATACAGATACGCCGTACATCAGACAGTCGCCGTGATGCGGCAGAACGGGCACGGCACCGGACAGACCTGCGTCATAATGTAACGACGGTACGTGCAAACCGCAAAACCCACAGCCGCCGTAAAAAACAGCCGGCCTCTATCAGAAAAGCTGGATCTCCTGATGTTCCAGCCGGACAGCCGGCAGAAACAGACGATATGGCTGATGTGGCAGAAGAGATGCCGGAATGGATGAAATCGATTCACATGCCGGAACTAAAAGAAGAACCGGAACCGCCCGTTCCCCCAGCACAAACGGTTACGCCGAGAGAACCGGAACTATCCCGGTTTACGCCGCCCGTATTTCATAATCCTGATGACATCCCACTGCCTCCGTCCGTACCGGCAAAAGAAAAAGCACAGGCGCCGGCTGCCCGGCCGGCACAGCATCACGGTTCGCCCTGGGGCAGTGCTGCGCCTAAACCGGAAAGGGAAAAACACTTTACCCATTCTCCCTGGTCATCAGAAGGAGGCGATAGAAAATGAAATTACCAGATATGACTCTTCCTTCTGACAGCCGGATTAAATGGTTCGTCCTCATCGTGGTTTCTATCGTCCAGCTGGCTGCCCTGGGGTATATTGGCTGGCGCTGGCATAATATCACGGTCGATGGCATCCCTTACCAGTGGCAGTGCGTGCCCCGTCTGGAAGTGTCCAGCTTTGGCACCGATTATATACGCGTTGTCTTTCCCGAAGACACGGCTCCCTGGATGGACGTAACGGAACCAGAAGAACATCAGACTATATACGTACATATTGCCCGTGACGATAAAGGCATGATGGAAATCAAAGGCGCATCGGCTTCTAAGCCGCTCATCGGAGGCGACTACATGGAAGCGAAAGTCGTTTCGTATCATGATGGCAATGTACAGTTCCAGGTAGGCTTTAACCGCTATCGCATAGCTCCGGATAAAGCCGATGGCATTTATGACATTGCTTCTGGTGACAGTGTCATAGCCAGCATCCGCATGAAAAAAGGTCTGGGCGTCATTGAAGGTATTTATGTCAATGGCATTCCCCTGGAAGCATCCAGCAACGGCGCCGCTATGGAGGCAGCCCGGTCAGAACGGCAGGGTGGTGGAGAAACAAGGTCCTCCGGCCGGTCCCGTATCGTAGAATCGGGAATGGTACCGCCCAAGGAAGAATAATGCATGTAGAAAGAGAGGACTTTATGAAAACCTACCTAAAACTGGGATTGACCGTACTGCTTATAGCCGCCTTTTGTCTGCTCTCCGGCTTCCGGGCCCAGACGATCATCCACGACGATGGCAGTGAGACGCAGGATGTGCTGAAAGTTTCAGAATCGGCGTCTGGTCAGAAGAAACTCCGGGCTGATGCGGATGAGTTTCAGAAGCGGAATTATACGATCATGGATTATGACAACGACAATGGCAAGGGATTCCGGGCTATGAAGACCATTACCAAAGATGGGGCCAACCGCAGCTCCGTTGACCGCGTCGTGCATAAGACCCATGACGGATTCTTTTGTTCGACCTATTATATCGATTATAATTTTACTGCTGACAGCATTAAAGAATTGCGACTGGGAATGCCCATTGAAGAAAATGGGGCGGACCTGGAATATATTGTCTCTTTTCCATCGGGAACGAATGTAAAGAGCAATGCGTCCAAAGCCGACGATCAGGGCAGTACGTATATGTGGAGCCTGAAAAATTCGTCTCCGTCTAAAATCAGCCTTCAGGCGACGGTATGGCATAAATTGGCGATTTATGTCGCCCTTTTTGCGATTGCAGCCATTCTGCTTTTTGTCATTATCATGGAAATACGCCGCCGGAATACGATCAGCTGGAAGCGGGCCGCCCACATGCGCCGTGTCGAAATCCTGGCATTGCTGCTCCCCCTGATTATATTCGGCTATATGGGATATGAATATTATACAGGCACGCATATCACGTCAGATGCCCTGGCGAAAGTATCGCAACAGAAACAGGAAGAACTGCTGGAAAGCCGGGAAGAAGATAAAAAACTCCACGATGCAGATACAAAAAAACAGCGCAGCGATGAGCTGTCTATGAGTAAAATCCGCAGCAAGACGTTGGAACTTTCCGGCGCTCTCCGTGATCTGAACCGCAATTATCAGTCCGGACGCATCAGCCGCAGCGGGGCCCGGTCGGAAGCTGCCAGCGTCGCGTCCCAGGTACAGGAACTGCTCGACAGCAGTAAGGGCCTGTCCCAGGCTGACCGGGATGAACTGCTGCATCTCATTGAAGAAGCGGAATCCCTGGCCAGTGAACAGTCTTCGTCCAGCCAGGAGGAAGTCCGTTCAGCTGTTTCAGACGAACAGCGGCGGGCCGATGCTATCGCATCGGATACGACAGCACCGGCATCCGGACCGGATAGCCGTGAAGCCGATACCGTCCGTGGCGACAGCGCTTCGGCTAAAACGGACCGTACAGCCGACAATAATAAGAGCAAAGCGGCAGAAAAAGCAAAATCAGACAAGTAAGTCGATAGATTTTCCGTATTGATATTTATTCCTGCCTGCAAACATGATATGATACAGGTAGATGAAAATTCTCTTTATATTTTAAAGGAGGTAACGATACTTATGCAGATTACAGAAGAAATCAAAAATGGCATCTATTGGATGGGATGCAATGATTTCCGGACCGAATTATTTGAACGGATTTTCCCGATTCCCGAAGGCGTCACCTACAACTCCTATTTCATTGATGACGCAAAGACCTGTGTCATCGATGCCATGGACAAGGGATGCCGTGATGAATTCCTGGAAGATGTAGAATATCTGCTTCATGGCCGCAAGCTCGATTACTTCGTCCTGCAGCATATGGAACCGGACCATGCCAGCTCGGCCGTCGCCCTGTTGGAAAAATACCCTGATGCCAAGATCGTAGGCCAGCCCCAGACGTTCAAGCTGTTTGAACAATTTTTCCGCAAACCGATGCCGGATCGTTATGTCGCAGTCAAAGAAGGCGACCAGCTGGCGCTCGGCAAACATACACTCCAGTTCGTCAAGGCACCGATGGTTCACTGGCCGGAAGTTATCATGAGTTATGACCTGACGGACCATGTCCTCTTCAGTGCCGATGCTTTTGGCATGTTCGGTACATTGGGCAATGTTTATGCCGACCAGGTTGATTTTGAAGAAAATTATCTCGATTCTGCCCGCCGCTATTATGTCAATATAGTCGGCAAGTTTGGCCCCCAGGTCGTCAATGTCCTCAAAAAAGCATCGGGCCTTCCCATCGATTATATCTGCCCGCTCCACGGTGTCGTATTCCGTACGCCGGCAACCATCAAATACATTATTGAAAAATACCTTCACTGGGCAAAATATGTGCCGGAAAAGAAAGGTGTCGTCATTGCTTTTTCGTCCATTTACGGCAATACAGAACGGGTTGCCTGCGCACTGGCTCATAAGCTGAGCCAGCGGGGAATCCAGGATGTCCGCCTCTATGATGTGGCTAAGATTCATTCATCCTACATCACGGCGAAGGCCTGGGAATACAGCCATCTCGTACTGGCTGCTCCGACGTACAACCTCAATCTGTTCCTGCCTATGGAAAACTTCCTCCACGATCTGAAGACACTCATGTATCAAAAGCGTACTGTTGGCGTCATTGCCTGCCACAGCTGGGCATCGGCTGCCTATAAGACGATGGTCGATTACGTAGAAAACCAGTTCAAGTGCTGCGAACTGCTGGAACCGACGATGGACATCAAATCGTCTCTGAAAGACGATCAGGAATGCGAACTCGATGATCTGGCAGATAAACTCGTCGAAAGCATCAATGAATATCCGGATCCGAAAACACTGATTTAACGGGCGTGATGAAAACGGGACTGCCACAGTAGGACGGTCCCGTTTTTTCTCCGGTTGTTCAAAAGGAACGATGATATATTGTTAGAAAGCACAGGAGGTGAGTTCTATGATTATTCGTGACAATACGGCTAAAAGCGGTGATCCTCATGAACAGGAAAAAGCCCGCAATAACGGGGAAGAACTGAAAATAGACCTG
Organism: Megasphaera sp. UBA4382; assembly: GCF_002391155.1. Lineage (NCBI taxonomy): Bacteria > Bacillati > Bacillota > Negativicutes > Veillonellales > Veillonellaceae > Megasphaera > Megasphaera sp. UBA4382. The sequence continues at coordinate 5,408 of NZ_DGRS01000015.1, forward strand.
GGCCGGGACCTGACAGAAGATGAACAAAAGATTTTTGAAAAGCTGCGGGAAGGCTTGCATATGTAATGGCGGCGGCAAAGAGGATGTCTTAAAGGGCAGCCTCTTTTTTTGAAGCAATGAAAGAACGTATGTTTGAAAGACAGCAGCGGATGTGCTATGATAAGGGAAGAAAAAGGGGGGAGTCGGTATGGATTGGGACGGAATCCAGGAAAAATTGCAAATTCTGAGTGATGCAGCCAAATACGACGTTTCCTGTTCATCCAGCGGCAGCCGCAGAGCCAATCAGAAGGGCGGCATCGGCAATGCCGCCTGCTCCGGTATTTGTCATACCTGGTCCAGTGATGGCCGCTGTGTATCCCTGCTGAAAATACTCATGACGAATTATTGTATCTATGACTGTGCCTATTGTGTCAACCGCTGCAGCCGGGAGACGAAGCGGGCTATGCTGACACCGGAAGAAATTGCCGATATTACGATACAGTTTTACCGGCGCAATTATATAGAAGGATTATTCCTGAGTTCCGGTGTCTACCAGAGTCCCGATACGACGACGGAGCTTCTCATCCGTACGGCGCGGCTGCTCCGCGATGTCTATCATTTTAACGGATACATCCATATGAAAGGCATACCCGGGACGGATGAACGACTGATCCGGGAACTGGGACAGTATGTGGACCGGCTCAGCGTCAATATAGAACTGCCCTCATCGGCAGGCCTCCGGCTTTTGGCGCCGCAAAAAACGAAGCAGAGTATCCTCCTGCCCATGCGTGCTGTCCGCGCAGGCATTGCCGAACGGCAGGAGGAACGGAAAAAGAGCCGCAAAGTACCTGCTTTCGTACCGGCCGGGCAGACGACGCAGCTCATCATCGGAGCGACGCCGGACAGTGACCGCACGATTTTGCGTCTTAGCGAATCATTGTATCGCCATGTGAGCCTGAAACGCGTTTATTATTCAGCCTATGTGCCCATGCTCCATGGGCCGGGACTGCCGGAACTGAGGACGCCGCCGCTCCTGCGGGAACACCGCCTCTATCAGGCGGACTGGCTGCTGCGTTTTTATCAGTTTACGGCCGATGAAATACTGAGTGACGATATGCCTGATTTTGATCTTCACCTCGACCCGAAAGCCTGCTGGGCCCTGCGGCATCCGGAAGTCTTTCCCATTGAAATCAACCGCGCTTCCTATCACATGCTGCTCCGCGTGCCGGGCATTGGCGTACAGTCGGCACGGCGCATCTGCGCGGCCCGCAGGCAGGCCTGGCTTTCCTATGACAGTCTGCGGCGCCTGGGAATCGTCCTCAAACGGGCAAAATATTTCATCACCTGCCGGGGACGGTACTATGGCGGTCATACAGGGCAGGGGGAAATCCGGCGGCATCTCCTGCAGGATGAGGGGCGGTCCCGCTACGAAGAAGTTGATTTGTTTTCGGGAGGCACCATATGAATTACGAATATGACGGGACGTTTTTCGGCTTTTTGTCGGCTGTATTTGACGCCTGGCATGATGGCATAGAAAAGACAGAAAATATCCGCACCCAGGGGGAGCTATCGCTGTTTGATCAACCGCGGTTTGTGCCTTCTGATCCCGGCAAAGCCCGGCGGATCCTGGAAGCACTCCGTAAGCAGTGTGGCGGCAGGGCCAGTCATTTCCTGTACTATGCCTTCATGGCAGAACTGCCCGGGAGGGAAGAGGCGCTCCTCCTGTACCTGAGGCTGGCCTTTCATTATAAAAAAGAATTTCTCCATCATCTCAGCGATGAACCGGTCTGGGCAGTTCGTCAGATGGCCCGCAGGACGGGCAATGAGCGACACAAGTTACTGGGGCTGCTGCGCTTCCGTGAATTGTCCGATGGTATGCTCTATGCCCGGCTGGCACCTTCCTGTGCTGTCGTACCCCTCATGGCACCGCACTTTGTTTCCCGTTTTCCCGGAGAACGGTGGGTCATCCACGATATACGCCGGCACATGGGTGTCTTCTATGAGAATCACACCCTTTCCCTGATTGAAATCCCAAGGACGTTGCAGGAATTATCTCTTTCCCGGGACGAGCAGGGATTCAATCATCTCTGGCAGGCGTATTATAAGACTATTGCTATAAAAGAACGGCGCAATGATACGGTGCGGCGCAGCTTTATGCCGGAAAAATACTGGTCCTGGCTCATAGAGGATGCGAAACATTCATGATTTGTTATTTCCTTTTTCCCCTGCTTGTTATATAATAGTAACATTGAAATAAAAAAAGAAAGGTTGGAATTCCGTGAAACCCGTTGTCGTAAGCGTTACGAGCATCCAGCGCAATGAACAAGGTCAGGAGCTGAAAATGGAGCTCGTATCGGAAGGCAAGTATTATAGGAAAAAAGATACCCAGTATATTATGTATGCCGAAAGCGAAATCACAGGACTTGAAGGTGTGACCACCATCATCAAGGTCCTGGATAATGGCAACGTCGTACTGGTACGGACAGGGAAGATGCAGCAGCGGCAGGAATACTGGCCGGGAAGGGAAACCCATTCGTGGTACGATACGCCTCTGGGCAGGCTTCCGGTCACGCTGAAGACCTATGTGTGCCGCTCTACTCTGTCCGATGGTACGGGACATATAGAACTGGGATACGATGTGACAATCGATGGTTTTGCGTCCAATTATAATCAGCTGTCTATTGATGTGCAGGAGGATCATGCGTAATGGAAATGAAGGAATTAGTCAAGCAAGGCATACAGGAAGCTCTGGACAGAGCTGTCAAGGCGGGCACACTGCCTCAGGGAGAATACCCTGAAGTCGTGCTCGAAGTACCTCCCCAGAAGAAATTTGGCGATTTTGCGACGAATATTGCCATGCAGTCGGCGCGCATTGCCCATACATCTCCGCAGCTGATTGCCCGCGCTATTGTAGACCAGATGGATTATCCCTGGCTGGACAAGGCAGAAATTGCCGGTGCCGGCTTTATCAATTTCTTTCTGAATCATATGGTAATTTACGATACGCTCCGGCAGATCCTTTCTGCAGGTGAACAGTATGGGCAGGCAGAGCTGCGGGAAGATGACACCGTGCAGGTAGAATACGTCAGTGCCAATCCGACGGGACCGCTCCATGTCGGCCATGGCCGCGGCGCTGCTTATGGCAGTGCTCTCGTAAACCTTTTGCGCAAGGCCGGCTATCATGTACAGGCTGAATATTATATCAATGACGCCGGCAATCAGATGGACAATCTGGCGGCTTCCGTCAATGCACGCTATCTGGAACTTCTGGGATATCCTTCGGAAATCCCGGAAAACGGGTATCATGGCCATGACATCATTGAAACGGCCCAGGCCATTATAGACCAGGACGGGGATGCGTATTTATCCATGGCAGAACCGGAACGGCTGGCGTACTTCAAGGACCGGGCCTATGCAGAAAAACTGAAGGCCCTGCGGCAGGATCTGGCTGCGTTTAATGTCCATTATGATAACTGGTTCAGCGAACGGACTCTCCACCCCGATGCCATCCGTGCGGCCTGTGATGAATTGAAAAAGCGGGGCAAGGCTTACGAAAAAGACGGGGCGCTCTGGCTGAAATCGACCGATTACGGCGACGATAAAGACCGGGTCATCATCCGCGATAACGGCGTGCCGACCTATCTGGCTGCCGATATTGCCTATCACAAGAATAAATATGAACGGGGCTTTAAGAAAATGATCAATATCTGGGGTGCCGATCATCATGGATACGTAGCCCGCGTCAAGGCGTCCATGGCAGCTCTCGGATATGATCCGGCTCAGCTGGAAGTGCTGCTGCTGCAGATGGTCAGCCTGTTCCGCGATGGCAAGCCCGTAAAGATGAGCAAGCGGACTGGCCAGGCAATCACCCTGAATGAACTGATTGAAGAAGTCGGGACCGATGCAGCCCGGTATTTCTTTATCATGCGCTCTCTCGATACACAGCTCGACTTCGATCTGGATCTGGCGAAATCCCATAGTAATGAAAATCCGGTATATTATATCCAGTATGCCCACGCCCGGATTTACAGCATTTACAAACAAATCGAAGAAGCGGGCGGTACTATCCCGGAAGACTGGTCTGATGTAGTCTGGGATACGCTGAAGGAACCACAGGAACTGGAACTGATCAAGAAGATGGCGGCTTTTCCGGAAGAAATCCAGATTGCCGCACGGGAACGGGCTCCACACCGCATAGCTCATTTTGCTCATGAACTGGCCAGCCTGTTCCATAACTTTTATAACCACTGCCATGTCATCCAGTCTGATAAGGATCTGGAAAAAGCAAGACTGGCCCTGGTTACGGCTGTCCGCATTACCATCGCCGGATGTCTGGCCATTTTAGGGGTTTCTGCTCCTGAAAAAATGTAATATAATATACCTTATGATTTCCTGCCGCAGTTGCGGCATCTTACAGTACTTACTTTATCAGTCTACGAGCAGTCATGCTCAGCAGGGAGGAATTATGGCTAAATACATATTTGTGACAGGCGGGGTTGTTTCATCACTCGGTAAAGGGATTACGGCAGCGGCACTGGGCCGTCTTCTGAAGAATCGTGGTTTCAAGGTTACGATTCAGAAGTTTGACCCCTATATCAATGTAGACCCCGGTACGATGAGCCCCTATCAGCACGGTGAAGTTTTTGTCACCGACGACGGCACGGAAACAGATTTGGATTTAGGTCATTACGAACGTTTCATTGATATCAATCTGGGTAAGAATTCCAATGTCACGACCGGCAAAATTTACTGGTCGGTGCTTCAAAAAGAACGGCGTGGCGATTATCTGGGCCATACGGTACAGGTTATTCCCCACATTACCAATGAAATCAAAAACCGCGTGTACCGTGTAGGCGATGATGACAATGCCGACGTCGTCATTACGGAAATCGGCGGGACTGTCGGCGATATTGAAAGCCTGCCGTTCCTGGAAGCTATCCGCCAGATAAAGAAAGAAGTAGGCCGCAATGACGTGCTGTATATTCACGTTACTCTGGTACCGTACATCGGAGCTGCGGGCGAACTGAAGACGAAACCGACCCAGCACAGCGTAAAAGAATTGCGGGGTATTGGCATCCAACCTGATATCATCGTCTGCCGTACAGAACGGCCGCTGTCTGATGAAATGAAAGATAAACTGGCCCTGTTCTGCGATATTGATAAAGATGCTGTCATCGAAAATAAAACACTGGACAGTATCTATGAAGTTCCGCTTCTCCTTTCTGAAGAAGGATTGGATCGTATCGTACTGGAAAAACTGGATCTGCCGGATAAACCGTGCGATATGGAAGACTGGAAGAAGATGGTCCATGCTATCTATCACACGGAACATGACCTTACGATTGCCCTCGTAGGCAAATATGTAGCACTTCACGATGCCTACCTCAGTGTAGCCGAAGCACTGAGTCATGCTGGTTATGCCTATAAGACCAAAGTGCATATCAGATGGATTGATTCGGAAACGCTGGAACCGTCTGATGCCAATCTTGATGAAGTGTTCAGCGGTGTAGATGGCATTGTCGTACCCGGCGGATTTGGCAACCGCGGTGTAGAAGGCAAGATTAAGACGGTACAGTATGCGCGGGAACATAAGATTCCCTACCTGGGACTTTGCCTGGGCATGCAGTGTGCTGTCATGGAATTCGCCCGCAACGTCGTAGGCCTGAAAGGGGCAACGAGTTCGGAATTCCAGGAAGATGCCGAATTTCCGGTCATCGATCTCATGCCGGATCAGGTGGATATTTCTAACAAAGGTGGTACGATGCGCCTCGGCTTATATCCCTGCAAACTGGCTGAAGGCACTAAGGCACGGGAAGTTTACGGACAAGACCTTATTTACGAACGGCATCGTCATCGCTGGGAATTCAACAATAAGTACCGGACAGAACTTACCAAAGCCGGGCTGGTCATATCGGGGACATCTCCTGACGACCGGCTGGTCGAAATTGTAGAACTTCCGGATCACCCCTATTTTGTCGGTTGCCAGTTCCATCCGGAATTTAAATCCCGTCCGACTAAAGCCCATCCGTTATTCAGAGGACTCATCTCGACAGCGTTGGAATTAAAAAATAAATAAATCCGTCTGTATATTCTGCTGCTCCGCTATATCATGCGGAGCAGTATTTTTTGTGGCATCCTGCCCGAAAAGTTTATCGTTTAAGTTATATTTGTTGTCACTTTTTGATATAGTACTTTGTTCTAATTTTTCACATACATGGCCCAGGCTATGGTGATAATTCCATGAATCAGATAAATTCTCATCTATGCATCACGAATATGTGATGAATACAGACCTTTTCTGTATATAAAATACGCATAATCAATATGCGGAATAGGAAAAATATTTTGGGACAAAAGTCGATAATCATGCGGAATATATAGAAGACATGCGGAAATAGGGCAGGAGCTTGCTATAATTTTCACATTGAATAATAAAAGAGATGATGATATAATGATAACGATTGAAAGTGGATAATTCTGTCCTGATAAAACGTTTATCTGCTTTCGAAAGAGCGGTCACCTAGTGATTGCAGATTTGTAAGCACCCCTTTGGGATACGATATAGTGCAGTCGGAATTCATCGGCGGCATTACGGCTTTCATGCCGTCTTGTAGAGGCGTCAAGTTATTCGACAGGTTTTTGACAGACAAGAAATATGCCGGGCCGGAAAACGTATCGCTTCTCTAAATTGGTTGCTTAATGTTTTTATTTTTTCATTATATATTTAATGAGGTGATTTTTGATGTTGAAAACCTTTAAAAGAGGTGGGGTTCATCCTGACGATGGCAAAATCTATGCAAAAGATAAAGCCATAGAAACCCCAGCAATACCGGATCAAGTAGTCATCCCGATGAGCCAGCATTTTGGCGCTCCTTGCACTCCGACAGTCAAGGTTGGCGATCATGTCAAGAAAGGGCAGCTCATTGGTACGAGCGATGCTTTTCTCCATGCTGACATCCATGCTTCTATTTCCGGTGATGTTGTCAAGGTAGCTCCCATGCCGCACAACATGATGGTTAAGTGCATGGCTGTTGTCATCAAATCGGATGGTAAGGATGAATGGGCTGATGGCATTCCCCAGGAACGGGACTGGACTAAGCTCGAAAGCAAGGAAATCATCGAACTGATTAAAAAAGCAGGCGTTGTAGGCTGCGGTGGCGCTACCTTCCCTGCTCATGTAAAATTTACGCCTAACAAACCTGTCGATACTTTCATTGTAAACGGTGCCGAATGCGAACCGTATCTGACATGCGACTACCGTGCCATGGTAGAAGATGAATATGTTCAGAAACTGGTAACCGGTGTCCAGATCATCATGAAAGCTCTCGGTGTACATCAGGGTTATATCGGAATTGAAGATAATAAACCGGAAGCTATCGCCAAACTGACAGAAGCTTTTAAAGATATTCCGGAAGTTACGGTTCAGCCTTGTGTCACGAAATATCCGCAGGGCGCTGAAAAAATGATGATTGAAGCCATGACAGGCCGTCAGGTCGAACCAGGCGGACTGCCGATGAATGTCGGCTGTGTCGTAAGCAATGTCGGTACGGTCATTGCCGTTACCGATGCCGTATGCCATGGTATCCCGTTCATTTCCCGTCTGACGACTGTAACCGGTGACTGCATCAAGGAACCGAAGAACCTGAATCTCCGTATTGGTACATTGTTCCAGGAAGTCATTGATTATTGCGGCGGTTTCTCCCAGACTCCCGACCGGGTAATCGGCGGCGGCCCGATGATGGGTCTTGCCCAGTACCAGCTCGATGTTCCTATTACCAAAGGTGCATCTGGTATCCTCGCATTATCGCCTGAAAAATGCCAGGTTGGTGAAGAATCTCCGTGTATCCGTTGCGGCCGTTGTGTAGAAGCATGTCCGATGGGTCTTATCCCGAGTCAGCTGAGCATCTTCTCTTCCTGCCAGGCATGGGATAAATGCATGGAATACGGTGTCATGAACTGCGTAGAATGCGGCAGCTGCGTTTATACCTGCCCGGCAAAACGCAATATCGTCCAGTATATCCGCAACGCCAAGGCACAATGCAAAGCTATGCAGAGAGCAGCACAGGCCAAAGCCGATGCGCAAAAGGCTAAGAACTAATTGGAAGAAGGGATATCATGAGTCCAGAAGCGAAAGGACAAACTATAGGAAAGGATGCTAAAGACATGCAGGAATTAAATCTTACTGTATCATCTTCACCGCATGTTCGCTGTAACGAAAGCATTCCTAAGATTATGTGGAATGTTGTAGCTGCTCTCGTACCGGCTGCTGCGTTCGGCGTTTACTATTTCGGTGCCAATGCACTTCTTAACATGGTCGTTGCAGTTGTGTCTGCAGTTATTTTTGAATTTTTATGGGAAAAAGCACTGCACAAGAAAGTCACTATCACCGATGGCAGTGCCGTCATCACCGGCCTTCTGCTGGCGATGTGCTGCCCGCCGAGCCTTCCCTGGTGGATGAGCATCGTCGGTTCCTTCCTGGCCATCGTCGTATGTAAACAGTCTATGGGCGGCCTTGGTTATAACCTCTTTAACCCTGCTCACGTCGGCCGTGCCGGCCTGATGGTTTCCTGGCCGATTGCCATGACGACATGGACTAACATGGACGGCAGTGCTGCTGTCAATGCCGTTGCCGGACCTACTCCGCTGAATGCCTTCAAGCATGGCGGTCAGGATGCATTGTTCAATGCATTCAATGCCACCGACTGGGGTACCATTTATCAGCAGATGTTCTTTGGCATGCGCAGCGGTTCCGCTGGTGAAACCTGCACGGTCCTGTTGATTCTCGGCGGTCTCTATCTGATCTGGAAAGGTTACATCAAATGGCAGGTTCCGGTTGTCATGATTGCAACTGTCGGCGTTCTTACTGCTATTATTTACAGCCCCAATGCTGCTGTATTTGAAATGATGGCCGGCGGCCTCATTATTGGTGCTTTCTTCATGGCAACAGATATGGTCACGGCTCCGATTACACTGAAAGGCCAGATTATTTTTGCACTCGGTGCAGGCCTTATTACCGTACTGATCCGTGTACTCGGCGGGTATCCGGAAGGCGTTTGCTATTCCATCCTGCTCATGAACACACTGACTCCGCTGATTGACCGTCTCGTCAAACCGACCGTCTTCGGTGAAGTAAAGGCAAAGGGGGCTAAATAAAATGGCAGACAATAATAAGAGCGGTATCTTCAAAATCGCTATGAATCTGGTTTGCACGTGCCTCGTTTCCGGCTGTATCATCGGTCTCGTATTCTTCATTACCGGCCCGACGGCTGCAGCGAAAGCAGAACAGATGAAACAGGATTCCATGAAAGCCCTGGTCGATGCTGACCAGTTCGTTCCTGTTCCTGGTGAAACGGATACGTTCATCGCTCAGAAGGGCGGACAGAAAGTAGCGTATATCATTCCGACGGCTCCGAAAGGATATGGCGGACCGATCAAAATGCTGACCGCCGTTTCCATGGATGGCAAAGTCATCGATTATACGGTTCTCGAAGCCAATGAAACTCCGGGCCTCGGCGACAGAGGTGCTAAATCCCCGTTTAAAGACCAGTTCAAAGGCAAAAAAGCAGAAAATCTGGAAGTTACCAAAAATGCCTCTGAAAAGGATAAAATTCAGGCTATGACGGGTGCCACCATTTCTTCCCGGGCCTTTACAAAAGGCGTAAAAGAGGCTGTTGAAAAAGCAGCGCAGTTAGGGGGTAAATGATAATGAATCTTTGGAAAGTATTTACTAGAGGCATTATTGAAGAAAACCCGTACTTCGTCCTGGCCTTGAGCCTGTGCCCGGGCCTCGCCGTTACAACCAGTGTCGTCAATGGTCTGACTATGGGTTGTACAGTATGGTTCGTTATTACCGCCAACAACACGGTAGTTTCGATTATCCACAAATTGATTAACAAAAAAGTCCGTATCCCTGTATACATCACCTGTATTGCTACCATCGTAACGTGCGTACAGTTGTTCCTGCAGGCCTATGCTCCGGACCTGTATAAAGCTCTGGGCGTATACCTCGACCTGGTTGTCGTATTTGCTATCATCCTGGCACGTGCAGAATCGGTTGCTTCCAAAAACGGCGTCGTCGTTTCGTTCCTCGATGGTATGGGCATGGGCATCGGCTTTACGATTGCTATGTTCCTTATTTCCTTTATCCGTGAAATCCTTGGCAATGGCACCTTCTTTGGCATGCCGGTCTTTGGCGATGCTTATCAGCCTGCCCTGATCATGGCCCTGCCGCCAGGAGCTTTCATGCTCATCGGTTTCATCATGGCCGGTTTCAAAATCTGGAATAAGCATGTTGAAAGACAGAGACAATTGAAAGGGGTTGAAGGATAATGGGCGCATATTTTACGCTGTTTATCGGAGCTGTTCTGATTAACAACTTCGTATTGACCAAGTTCCTGGGCCTGTGTATCTTCTTCGGCGTTTCCAAGAACTTAAATGCATCCGTCGGGATGGGCTTTGCCGTAACGTCCGTCATTACCCTCAGTACAATCCTGGCCTGGCTGCTTTACACGCAGGTTCTCGTTCCACTTCATCTGGAATTCCTGCGTACGATTTCGTTCGTAATTCTGATTGCCAGTTTCGTGCAACTATTGGAAATTGTCATCAAGAAAGAATCTCCGACGCTGTATAACATGTGGGGGATTTACCTTATGCTGATTGCAACGAACTGTATCGTTCTGTCCGTTCCTGTTATCAGTGTTACCAACAATTACAACTTCGTTGAAAACATCGTATTCGCCGTTGGTGCCGGCCTTGGCTTTGCTCTGGCTCTGATCCTCATGGCCAGCTGCCGTGAAAAACTGGACTATGCAGATGTACCGGAACCGCTCAAGGGTACACCGATTGCCTTCGTTGTAGCTGGTATGCTGTCCCTGGCATTCCTCGGCTTTTCCGGTATGATATAACGGAGAAAAGGAGATGTACTAGATCATGGATTATACGTTAACCGCGATCATGGCTGTCGTCATTCTGACCTGCATTGGCCTCGTATTTGGCTTTGTCCTGGCCTCGGCAGATAAGAAGTTTGCCATGGAAGAAAATCCGCTCATCGGCGAAGTTAAAGAAGCACTGCCGCAAGGTCAGTGTGGTGCTTGTGGTTTTGCCGGTTGTGCAAAATATGCTGAAGCTGTCGTTCTCGATCCGGATGTTCCGCCCAATCTCTGCGTACCTGGCAAAGCAGCTGTTGCTGCTGTCGTAGCTAAACTGACAGGGAAAGTCGCTGAAGCAACGGAACCGAAATATGCCCACGTCAAATGCCGTGGCGGCAATGGCATTGCCAAACTTGCTTTTGAATACAAGGGCGTACATGACTGTGCTGCTGCCAAGCTGGTCCAGCAGGGTCCCAAGTTCTGTAAATTCGGCTGCCTTGGATTTGGCAACTGCGTACGCAGCTGTCCGTTCGGCGCTATGACCATGGGCGAAAATGGTCTGCCCCAGGTCAATAAAGACATCTGCACTGGCTGCGGCAAATGCGCCAGTGTCTGCCCGAACCATGTAATAGAACTGCTTCCTATCAGTGCAAAAGTAAGCGTAAGCTGCAGCTCCAAAGATTTTGGTGCACCGGCTATGAAGAACTGTAAAGCCCTCTGCCTGGGCTGCGGTTCCTGCATGCGCAACTGCTCGCATAAAGATGAAGAAGCCATCAAGATTATCGATCACCTCGCCGTTGTCAATCAGGATGTCTGCCACCATTGTGACAATGCTACCTGCCTGACCAAGTGCCCGACTGGTGCTATCGGTGAAATGATTAAAGGCGTCTATAAGAAAGAAGAAACGAAAGAAAACGTAGGTTAATATATGGATCTGAAACGCTATGCCCGTTATCTCAGCATGGCTGCGCTTTTGATCGTTATGAGCTGCTCCGGGTGTTCACTGCATCCGGAGCAGTCTTATAATAAGAGCACCATTGCCATGGATACAACGATTCAGCTGCGGGCAGAAGGAAAAGAAGCAAAAGAAGCCGTAGAAGAAGGGCTCAAACGGGTACATCAGCTCGATAGTCTGGCCAGTGCCCAAAATCCGGATAGTGATATAAGCCGCATCAATGCAGCGGCCGGTCAATCCTATGTCCAGGTAGACCCGTCAGTCTATGAAATGATTGCCATTGCCAAAGAATATTCGGAAAAGACCCAGGGGGCATGGGACATCAGTGTCGGTATCATCACAAAATTGTGGGATATCGGAAATGATGACCAGCATGTTCCGTCCGATGAAGAAATTGCATCGGCCCTGACTCACGTAAATTATAAGGATATCCTGCTCGAACCGGGAACTCACAGCGTCATGCTGGCGAAAGAAGGGATGTGCCTCGATCTGGGCGGTATCGCCAAGGGTTTTGCTGTCGATGAAGTTCGCAAGATTTATGAAGCCCACCACATTCAGAGCGGGCTCATCAACATGGGGGCCAGTTCTATGTATGCCGTCGGCAGGACGGGCAAGGATAAGCCATGGAAAATTGGTATCCGCCATCCCCGCAATGATTCTCCCGATACGTATCTGGGCATCGTTTCTATTGAGAATCAGGCCTTAGGCACTTCCGGGGATTATGAACGGTACTTCATCCAGGATGGCATCCGCTACCATCATATTTTTGATCCGCGGACCGGCCGGCCAGCCCGTTCCGGCGTTATGAGTGATTCTGTCGTCATTGATGGAAAGGTTGATCATGCCGGTATGCTCAGTGATATGTTTACGACCATTATCTTTGTCCTTGGACCTGAAAAAGGGATGGAATTCCTTAAAAATCTGGATGGTGTAGAAGGCGAAATAACGGCGGAAGACGGCACTGTATACATGACGGAAGGGTTTAAGGACCATTTTTCTGATCTTAACGAGGACTTTCATCTGGTGAAGTAAATCCTGTATTCTGTGGATTTTCTCGTTATACGATTGATTATAAAGACATTCAATAAATTTTAAATTATATATTTACATTTCCTTTATAATGTAAGATAATATATGTATGCAGAAATCTTTTAATCTTGCATTAACTAACGTAAGGGGGATGTAACCTGAATGGATCATATTGACGAAAAAATCCTGACAATTCTTAAGAAGAATGGCAAGGCTTCAGCTACGGAAATCAGCAAAATAGTCGGCCTGTCTATACCGGCTGTTTCAGAACGAATCCGTAAAATGGAACACAATGGTATTATTGAAGGCTATGGGGCTAAAATCAGCCGCCGCAAGACGGGCTATAACGTCACGGCCTTTATTATGGTCAACCTGGAACGTTCCGGTGATGTGGAAGAATTCCGCCAGAAAGTTGTCGAATTTAACCAGGTATTGGAATGCCATCATGTGGTCGGTGCTTTTGACTACCTGCTGAAGGTATTGGTCAAGACACCGGACGATCTGGAACATTTCCTCATGGAAGAGCTCAATGAAATTCCGACGGTAGCTTCATCTCAGACATTCATGTGTCTTTCTACTTTGAAGGAAGAATGGAATGTCAATGTGCAGTGAAAAAGAAACGGGCGTGCAAAGCAGTTTTGCTTTCGCACGCCCGTTTCTTTTTATAGAGCTGATTTATTTATCTAATATGTTTCCGTCAAGGGAGATGGTAACCACCTGCCAGGGAATGAACTTGCCACTCTGCTGCAAGGCTTTTTTGGCTGCCATTTCCAGTCCACCGCAGCAGGGAACTTCCATGCGGACGATAGTTACTTCTTTTATGTCATTGCTGCGGATGATTTCCGTCAACTTTTCTGAATAGTCGATGTCATCCAGTTTGGGGCAGCCGATAAGGGTGATACGGTTTTTGATGAAGTCTTCATGAAAACGGCCATAAGCATAGGCGGTGCAATCGGCGGCGATGAGGAGCCGGGCACCGTTAAAATATGGTGCATGGGCTGGTACCAGTTTGATTTGTACCGGCCATTGGCGCAACCGGGACAGGGACGGCTGGGATGATGCGCATCCAGAATCCTGGCCTGTAAGTACCTGGCTCTTCTGGCCGGGACAGACAGGCTGCTCCTGATGCAGTGTCTGCATGCGGCTTCCGGGGCAGCCCGTTCCGGTATAATGTGCTTTTTGGTGTTCCGCTACCGCCTGGGCATCATAGGGAGCCGCTTCACGTTCTTCAAAGGTAATGGCATCGGTCGGGCAATGGGGAAGACAGTCACCCAGGCCATCACAGTAGTCGTCCCGCAGCAGCGTGGCTTTGCCGTTTATCATGGCAATCGCTCCTTCGTGGCAGGCCCGGGCACAGGAGCCGCAGCCGTTACATTTATCCTGATTGATGTGAATGATTTTACGTTTCATTTGAATTTCCTCCTTAATACACAGGGTTTTATGATATACTTTTATTCAGAGTGCTTTTGTTTATATCATTAGTATAGTACAATAAGAAAGAAAAATCTGTTGTTATTCTAACAATGAGGTGCGAAATGAATCAAAATGTGACTGTATTAAAAAAATTGCCCTTATTTCTGGGAATTAACGAAAAGGAAATCGATGTACTCCTTAAAGATATGGGAAGCCGTGTACGTTCATACGATAAGGGAAATTTTATCTTTTATGCCGGTGATGAAGTGCATGCATTGGGCATTGTTCTACATGGTAGTGTCCATATTATACAAGAGGATTACTGGGGAAATCGTAATATACTGGCATATATCCCTGCAGGAGGCATGTTTGCAGAAGCTTTTGCCAGTCTTCCCGATGCCCGTTCTGCCGTCGATGTCATGGCGGTAGAAAAAAGTGAAGTGCTGTTCATCAATCTCCGCTACATCCTGGGTGGCCACACGACGCTGACGGAAAGTCAGAAAACATTGGCGGCCAATCTGCTGGCAGTATTGGCTGGAAAAAATCTTGTACTGACTGAAAAAATACGATACATGTCACAGCGTTCGACAAGGCAGAAACTGATGGCCTATTTATCACACGAAGCGAGAAAAAGAGGCAAGGATACGTTTTCCATCGAATTTAACCGGCAGCAGCTGGCAGATTTTTTATCCGTAGACCGGTCTGCCATGTCGGCTGAATTGGGCAGAATGAAGCGGGATGGCCTTATTGACTATAATAAAGAAACGTTTACCCTGTTCCATAGCTGATTTAGACGGGAAAGGGAACTGCCATATGGAAAAAAATCTGAATATTTCTGTTAGTTAGTGTATAATACTAATGAAAATATATAACAAACGTATAGCATTAGAGTAACTTAATTGGAGGGGTACACATGAAAAAGAAAACTGCAGCCCTGGCGCTGGTTCTGTCCTGTTTAGTCAGTTCAGCATTTGCAGCAGATTATTCTCATTTGGTCATTATGCATACTAACGATACTCATGGATACGATCAGCGTGCCGATGGTGTCAACGGTATGGCAACCGTTGCGGCACTCAGAAAAGATTTTGAAGCCCAGGGAAAACAAGTATTACTGCTCGATGCAGGGGATGCAATCCAGGACAACAATCTGGTCAATCTGAGCAAAGGAAAAACGGCTATTGATTTCATGAATGCCGCCGGATACGATGCCATGGCCCTGGGCAATCATGAATTCGATTATGGGGCGGATGTCACACAACAGCGCATCAAGCAGGCTCATTTCCCCGTCATGTCAGCGAATATCATCGTAGACGCCACGGGAAAGCCGTTTACTCCGAAGACACATGCCATCCTTAAAAAAGGCAATCTGAACATTGGCGTATTTGGCCTGACGACCCCTTCGACGGTGACGACTTCCAACCCGAAAAGTACGCGGGGACTGACGTTCCTGGCTAAAGATAATATGTATACGGCTGCTCAAAAGGAAGTCAATGCATTAAAAGATGCAGACTGTGATCTGGTCATTGCCATCGGTCATCTGGGAAGTGCTCCCGATGCAGCGGGAGATCGGTCGGACGATGTGCTCAATCACGTTCAGGGAATTGACATTTTTATTGATGGCCATGATCATGTCATAAAAGACCGTACAGTAAACGGCACACTGTTAGCCGAAACGGGGGCACATCTGGCCAATATCGGTGTCATTCAACAGGTTGATGGGAAATGGAAAGAAGACCTGTATCCTTATGGACGATATAATAAGGAAGATCCTAAAGTAAAAGCTATAGTAGATAAGGCACAGGCCCGTATTACCAAGAAATTGGCCAGTGTGGTCGGCACAACGGCGATGACACTCGATGGCACACGCGCACCCGGCGTCCGGACTGAAGAAACGAATCTGGGTGATTTTCTGGCCGATGCCTTCCTGTGGCAGGTACGTCAGGCTACAGTGTTACAGCATGTCCGTGTTGATGGGGCTATCATGAATGGCGGCAGTATCCGTGCTTCTATCAACAAGGGAAAAATCACAGAAAATGATTTGCTGCTCGTCATGCCTTATCACAACTACCTCCAATATGTGACGATGAAAGGATCGACGTTATTGGAAATCCTGGAAGCCGCAACCTGTACGACCCCGAAAGCTATTGGTGCATTTCCGCAGGTAGCAGGGATTGAATACACCGTCGATACGCGGGTACCTTATGCCAAAGGGGACGTATATCCTCATTCCACCTATTATAGTCCGGCAAAACCGGGAAGCCGCGTGACCATTACAAAAGTAGGTGGCAAATCCTTCAACCCCGATGCGACGTATTGCATCGTCGTTCCCGATTATCTGACATCGGGTGGCGATACCTATTCTGCCTTGACAGATCCCGCTAAAGTAACGGTTGGTGATGTCGATTATCTCGATGTCGATGCTGCCCGCAATTATATCAAAGAAGCTCTGGGAGGAAACGTGGGAGATACGTATGCAAAACCACAGGGCCGTATTACGATTATTTAGACAAAAGGGAAAGAAGGATTCAGTATGGAAGCGAAAGAAATTCCTCAGCCCCATACCCAGCTGACCAAAGCCATTGACACGGATTCTGCCATTATCATGGGAGATCCTGCACGGGTAGATACGATTGCGAAATTGATGGATCATGTCGTTCCCTGGGCCTGTAACCGGGAATACAAATCCATTATTGGCATGTACAAGGGGAAAAAGATACTAGCTATGTCTACAGGAATCGGAGCACCGTCTGCGGGCATTGCCGTGGAAGAAATGCATAATGTCGGTATTAAACGGGTTATCCGCGTCGGTTCTGCCGGAGCCATGCAGCATGATATACCGCTAGGGCAGTTAGTGATTGCCGAAGGAGCTGTCCGCGATGATGGACTGTCCCGCAAGTATGTGCCGGAAATATATCCGGCCGTACCGTCCTTCCGGCTCCTGGCCCTGGCCCATACATATGCTCCAAAGGCCTGTTATGGCATTATCCGTTCGCACGATGGATTTTATATGGATGACAATGATAAGACCGAAGCGTTCTGGTCTGAAAAGGGCATTGTCGCCGATGATATGGAATCGGGGATTCTGATGATTATCGGCCGCTTGCGCCATATGGAAACATTGTCGATCCTGAATAATGTCGTCCTCTATCAGGGAGACCTGGCAGAAGGTGTCAATGATTTAGTGAATAGTGCCGATCTCGTGGCAAAGGGAGAACAGGACTCGCTCGTGACGGCTCTGCAGATCCTTTCTGATCCGGAAGGAGAAGCATAATATGGAAACAACACAGCATAATTGGTTTTATAGCCAGCTCTTTACCAACTGGAAGCGCTTTGAAGTTACCTATGTGGCCGTGCTGATTTTATTGCAGCTCGTCGTCTATGCCATCGCCCCCGACAGCATCGTCGGCATGATTTCCGGCGTAGCCGGAGTGCTTTGTCTGGTATACGGCATGAAAGGCCGTAAAATATCTTTTATCTTTGGCTTTGTACAATGCGTTGCCATGACATACATTGCCTGGATCAGCCATGCCTATGGGTCTTTTGCCATGGATATCGTCTATGTCATTTCCCAGCCGATAGGATGGTATATGTGGGGGCATCAGGAAACGACTCATTCGTTTCAACCGGGGACGCGGAAAAAAGTATTTATGGCAGCCTTCATTGCCTGGGCGGCCGGCTGGTTCGTCCTGGCCCAGGTAGGCGGCCAGCTGCCTTATTTTGATTCCATTAACTTCGTAGTCAGTTTTATAGCTCAGATTCTCTACATTCTGAAGTATAATGAAAACTGGTCTCTCTGGATTTTTGTCAATATTGCCAATTTTATTTATTGGACGATTTTATCGGTTCAGATGGTACTGGGGGACAACACGATTGGCACCCTGGGAGCCAACTTGTCCCAGGTGGCGTTACAGGCCGCTCTGTTGTTCAATGCCATCTATGCACAGAAAGTATGGTCCAGCGGTGAAGCCGATAATGAAGGCGGCGCAGCTTAAGATTACGTAATACACATATGATTCCGCTTAAAAAAGCAGTAGCATTACGCAAAAACGCGTAATGCTACTGCCTTTTTTACAATCACTTATTTCAGATGAGTCAAGATATGCCCCATCTTATTTTTCTTAGTTTCCAGATAGAATTCATCAAATTTCTGGGCCGGCATTTCAATGGGAACCCGTTCGACGATTTCCACGCCAAACCCTTCGAGACCGTAAATCTTGAGGGGATTATTGGTAAGGAGTCGTAATTCCCGGGCACCCAGGTCCTGGAGTATCTGGGCACCAATCCAGTATTCGCGGAGATCCGGGGCAAAGCCCAGTTTTTCGTTGGCTTCTACTGTGTCATACCCCTGTTCCTGCAGGGCATAGGCTTTGAGCTTATTGATGAGGCCGATGCCGCGTCCTTCCTGGCGCATATACAGGAGGATGCCCCGCCCTTCCTTATTGATCTGCGTCAGGGCGGCGGCCAGCTGTTCACCGCAGTCGCAGCGGCAGGAACCGAAGACATCACCGGTCAGGCATTCCGAATGGACCCGGCAGAGGAGGTTTTTGCCATCGCCGATTTCGCCTTTGACGAGGGCGACATGGTGTTCCCCGGTCAGGTCATTGATATAACCGTAAATCTTGAATTCGCCGTATTTGGTAGGCATCTTTGCCGTAGCTTCCCGCACGACGTGTTTGTCATGACGACGGCAGTAATTCTGCAGATCGTGGATGGAGACGAAAGTCAGGTGGTGAGTGCGGGCCAGTTCCCAAAGTGCCTTGGAGTGCATGATTTCGCCGCGTTCATCGAGGATTTCGCAGCATACGCCGACTTGCTTCAGCCCGGCCAGGCGCAACAGGTCCAATGTGGCTTCCGTGTGGCCGTTGCGCATGAGGACACCGCCCTTGACGCCGGTCAGGGGAAATACATGTCCCGGCCGGGTAAAATCATCAGCTGAGATAGAATCTGTCGCGGCTTTCTGGATAGTACGGGCCCGGTCTTCTGCCGTGATACCCGAATCTGTATCTTTATAGTCGATAGAAACGGTAAAAGCCGTATGGTTGTTGTTGGTGTTTTCGCCTACCATAGGGAACAAGCCCAGCTTATGGGCATATTCCTGACTGACGGGCAGGCAGATGAGTCCCTTGCCATGATTCATCATGAAATTGACGTTTTCCGGGGTGCAGTACTGGGCAGCGCAGATGAAGTTGGCTTCATCTTCCCGTTCGGGATCGTCGGCAACCATGACGATATGACCAGACTGCAATTCCTGGATTGCTTCTTCAATCGTATTATATGTTTGTTCTTTTGTATCCATCAGAAACCTCCTGTATATAATTAAAAGCCCTGTTGCACTATGCATGCACAGGGCTTTATGACAATAAGAATACACATACACTATCATCATATCTTCTCTCATCCAGACTCTACTGTCGGTTTTGGAATTTCACCAAATCGTACACTGCGTGTTCGCGGACTGTCACCGCCGGTCGGGGATTGCGCCCTGCCCTGAAGATTATTCTATTATACCTGCAAATAGAAAGGAAGTAAAGAGACACCTTTCAGGTATTCATTCCACATCAAAGATTTTACCGGGATTGAGGATGTTGTTTGGATCGAGCGCTTTTTTTACGGCCCGCATCATGGCCAGTTCGTCGGGATTGGTGAATTCTTCCATCAATGCCTTGCGTTTGCTGCCAATTCCGTGTTCACCAGACAGACGGCCACCCAGCTGATAAATGAAACGATACAGCTCCTGCTGATTTTCCGAAACTTTTTCTTCCCATTGTTCGTATGTGAGGTCCTCGTTTTTCAAAATGTTCAAATGAATATTGCCATCTCCGGCATGACTGGCGATGCGTGTGATGAGGCCATATTTCCGGGCCAGTTCCAGAATCCGGGCCAGAAGCCGCGGCTCCTGATCGACAGGGACGACGACGTCTTCCTTACATACGATAAGGCTTTCGGCACGTACCGCTTCGGCAAAGGCCTTGCGGGCCTGCCAGATACGGGCCGGGTCGGCGACCAGTACGGAAGAAGCACCACTGGCCGTGCATAGTTCGTCGAGGACGATGGCTTTATCATCGAGGTCGTCTTCACTCGTGCCTTCTACTTCCACAATCAGATAATTGCCCGTATCGCTGCCTTGGAGCGTTTCGTTCAGATAGCGTTCTACGGATTTGATGGTGATGTTGTCCATAAACTCAACGCACGTCGGCGTTATGCCGGCTTTTATGATTTTATTGACGACGCCGATGGACGCTGCTGTGTCGTCGAACACGGCGAGAAGGTCCAGCTTGTACCGGGGTTTGGGGAGTAATTTCAACGTGGCTTTGGTGATGATGCCCAGTGTTCCTTCTGATCCGATGACCAGCTGATCCAGACAATATCCCGTCGATTGCTTCTGCAGGCGGGCACCGAGCTGTACAATCCGTCCCGTAGGATTTACGATTTCAATGGAATAGACCTGATGCCGCGTTGTCCCGTATTTTACGGCCCGGTTGCCACCGGCATTGGTCGCGATGTTTCCGCCGATGAAACAGGAATCGCCGCTGCAGGGGTCGCCGGCATAGAATAATCCTTTTTCTTCAGCGGCTTTTTGCAAATCTGACGTGCGCACACCCGGTTCAACGACTGCGTACAGGCTGTCTGTATTGATTTCCAGGATATGGTTCATTTTTTCCAGTGACAATACGATGCCTCCATAGATGGGAACAGCTCCGCAGGCCAGCCCTGTTCCGGCACCGCGGGGAACGACAGGGAAATGATACTCGTTGGCCAGCTGTACGATGGCCGCGGCCTGTTGGGCTGATTCGGCAAATACGACGGCTTCCGGCATATGGTGGTATGCCGGATCGGTTACTTCGTCATGGCTGTATGGCTGCATGGCGTCAGTCTCTGTAAGGACATTTTTGCTGCCGGCAATTTCTTTCAGCCTGGTCAGTATTTCATCGTTTATCGGTGTATATGGCATAACGTAGCCTCCTTTTCGAATACATATGTCTATTATAGGAGAGATTCTCCTATTTTAAAAGGGGATAATCTCTAAGAAATTGGCCCTTTTCGTCAGCCACATTACGGCATTTCCCTTTAAATATCGGGAAAAGGCTTTATCTTGTAGTCATTTCAAGGTATACTATAAGTTAAGATTTTTTTAATCTGAAAAGGAGCTGAGACATGACGGTGAAACGTACAGGACGACCGCGCCTATCCGGGCAGGGCAGGAGACGGAACGTCCGCCGCAGGAAAAAGGCGGGCTGGTCTGCTTATAAGCGGATTGTCGTGGCTATTTTGATTTTTGGCGGCCTGTTTCTCGGTTCCAAGATATATGAGTTATGGCAGATTCATCAGGATATGACGATAACGGTCAACCAGGAACGGGAATTGACTGAAGAAAACCAGAAACTGCATGAAGAAAAAGACCGGCTGTCTTCACCGGAAGAAATCATGCGGCAGGCGCGGGAACAGTTCGGACTGGCAAAGCCGGGTGAAATCCCATACCGTCGCTGATGGGGCGGAAAGGCAGTAGAAAGCATAATTTACGATTGAATTTTTTAATGTTTATTAGTATAATGTGTGTAAACGCTATTTGCGACGCGTGTCTATAGTTAAAGGAGGATGTCTTAGCAGCATGACAATCGAAGTAGGCAGTGTATTGGAAGGAACTGTTACAGGAATAACCAAGTTCGGTGCATTTGTCGAACTGCCGGATAAAAAAATTGGTCTCGTCCATATTTCTGAAGTAGCAAATGAATATGTAAAAGATGTTCATGATTTCCTGAAAGTTCAGGATAAGGTACATGTCAAGGTATTATCTATTGATGAAAAAGGGAAGATCGGCCTGTCTATCAAGCGGACACAGCCGGCTCCGGAAAAGAAAGAGTTTCATTCCAAGCGGGAATTTCACCACCACAATGGCGGGTTTGACATGAACCGCCGCGCTCCCCAGTCTCTGTCCTTTGAAGATCGGCTGAGCAGATTTTTGAAAGAAAGCGATGAACGGTTGATGGATCTGAAACGCAATACTGAATCGAAACGCGGCGGCCGCGGTGCCCGGCATGCTGATTAATTCCGTATCCAGGAAGGTATGGAGGGAAAAGAGTATTCCGACAGGGAATGCTCTTTTTGTTTCTTCCTGTTATGCGAAAAGGAGCAGTTATGGAACATGATGTATATGCCGTTATCGATATCGGATCAAATTCTCTCCGCTTCATGCGGGGAAAAAGAGACCGGGACGGACAATGGCATTTTTCAAAAAAAGAATTAGCGACGACCCGTCTGGGAAAAGACGTATCCAGGACCGGCCGTTTGTCCAGCGAAGGAGTAGAGGCCTCGCTGGAAGCTATGCGGCAGTGGAACGATGCGTACCCGGATCTGTGCGTTTGCGCCGTAGCGACGAGTGCCGTGCGGGAAGCTTCGGACGGACAGGCCTTCCTGGCGGAAGTACGGGCCCGCTTTGGCTGGCACTGCCGCATTCTCAGCGGGCTGGAAGAAGCCTCGTTCAGCTATCGCGGAGCGGCAGGCAGTGCGCTGCCCGGAATGGTCGTGGCAGTCCTCGATATAGGGGGCGGCAGCAGTGAAATGGCACTGGGAAAAGAGGGAAGGAGCCTCTGGTCGCATAGTTACCCCATGGGGGCCGTGCGGTTTTGTCAGGACGTATCCGGTCCGGCGGCATGTGACGCGCTGGAACGGCGCTGCCGCAATCAGTGGCTGCCCATACCGGCTGTTCCTGACCGGCTGCTGGGCGTGGGCGGCACGCTTACGTCACTGGCAGCTATGGAACTGGGACTGGATCCCTATGATGCGGACCGGGTAGAAGGCACTGTCATTACCCGGGATTGTCTGTCAGGCTGGATTGACACACTGAAACGTATGACGCCGGAGGAACGGCGTCATATAAAAGGACTGCAGCCACGGCGCAGCGATATCATCCTGCCCGGTCTGCTTATAGCCCGTTCGTGCCTTTGCCATTATGATATTCCGGAAATCCAGATCAGTGAAAAAGATCTCATGGAAGGTATTTTTTACAGCCAGGCGTTCCAGGATGCGGCCTGGCGGAACCGATGAAGTCCACGGCCGGACGCCTCCGGGATAAAGTAGAGTCATTCTGCCGGCATGAACAGCTGTTCCTGCCGGGTGATCACCTGCTCATTGCCTGTTCCGGCGGGCCGGACTCGCTGACCCTGCTTGATGTGCTGGCATCTCTGCGCCGTGCGTGGAATCTGACGCTGACCGTGTGTTATGTGCATCACGGCATCCGCCGGGCGGCTGATGATGAGGTTCCGGTAGTACGGAAGGCGGCAGAAGAACGGGGCTGTGGTTTCATGTGGGAATTTGTCGATGTGCCCCACGTTGCGGCGGTGACGCATCAGAGTCTGGAGACGGCCGGAAGGACGGAACGCTACCGCATTCTACGGCAATGTGCAGCACGATGCCAAGCTTCGGCAATTGCTGTAGCACATCAGCAGAACGATCAGGCCGAAACGGTGTTGCAGCACCTGTTGCGCGGCAGCGGCCTTCAGGGCCTGGGCGGAATCCGACCTAAAAATGGCGACATCATCCGGCCCCTTCTGGCCTTGACACGGCGGGATATAGAAGATTATATTAAAGAACGGGGACTGGTTCCCTGCGAAGACGAAACCAATCAGAGCCGGGAATACGGGCGGAACCGCATCCGCCTGGAACTGATACCACAACTGGAAAAATATAATCCGGCAGTCATAGCCGATTTGAACAGGCTGGCCGTGCTGGCCGGTGCCGACGAGGAATTTCTTTCCCGCCAGACGGAACAACGGGCTGCTTCTCTGGTGCAGGAAGACCAGAAGGGCGCCAGTATCGAAAAGAAGGCCCTGCTGTTACAGCCACTGGCTATGCAGCGACGCCTTATCCGGTATTTGTTTTCCCGTGTGCTCCAAAGTTTTCATGATGTGCCATTCCACTATACGGAAACCGTCCGCCAGCTGGCTGCAAAAGGTGCCGGTCATTGCTTTGAAGGGCTGGGCCTCTGTGTATATACGACAAAAGAACAATTGTGTTTTACCCGTGCTGCCCGGGGGGCATTTAAAAAGCGGCAGCATCATTGATTCATATTCAGGAGGAAAATCATGCATAGTGACGTAAAGCAAGTTTTATTTACAGAAGAACAGATCAAGGCCCGCGTACGCGAATTAGGCGCGCAGATAACGAATGACTATAAGGGGAAAAATATATTGCTTTGTGGCATTTTAAAGGGGGCCGTCACATTCTTTACCGATCTGGCCCGCTGTATCGATGGTCCTGTTGAATTTGATTTCATGGTCTGCTCCAGTTATGGCGCTTCGACGACTTCTTCGGGCTTTGTCAAGATCCGTAAAGACCTGGACAGTGATGTCAGGGGCCGGGATATCCTCATCGTCGAAGATATCATAGATACGGGGGTTACGCTCAGCAAATTGAAACCCCTTCTCCTGGAACGGGGGGCCGCTTCCGTAAAGATTGCGACGCTGCTCAGCAAGCCGTCGCGCCGGAAAGTAGATATCCCTGTCGATTATAATGGATTTGAAATCCCCGACGCTTTTGTCGTAGGATATGGACTGGACTATAACAGCCGCTATCGGAATCTGCCGTATATTGGCGTATTGAAAGAAGAAGTGTACAGTCATTAAAAAATGTTGTTGCTTTCCTTAAAGTGTGATAATATAAGAATATATTTGGTTACTTCTCTCTCCTTGCGGCAGGGATGAACCTGTATATTCATAAAAACGTGCGCGAAAGGAGCAGTATTTTGAGTAAATTTGTGCGGAATGTAAGCCTTTACTTACTTATTATTATCGTTGCCGTCTCCATCATAGATGCTTTTACGACTAATAAGTCAGACAAGTCCGAAATCACGTATACGAATTTCATGAATCAGGTCCAGCAGAAGAAAGTAGATGCTGTACAGATTACGGATGATCATGCCATCGTCGGTCAGTTGAAAGATGGTACGTCCTTCACTTCCTATGCACCGACTGATTCGGCCTTGCTGCCGGCACTTCGGGATGCCGATGTCAATATCATTGCCAAGCCGCCTGAACAGCCTTCCTGGTGGATGAGCATGCTTAGCAACGTGCTGCCAATCCTGATCCTGATTGGTGTGTGGTTCTTCATCATGCAGCAGACACAGGGCGGTGGCGGCCGGGTCATGAATTTTGGTAAAAGTCATGCCAAAATGCATGGAGAAGGAAAAATCAAGGTTTCCTTCAAAGACGTTGCCGGTGAAGATGAAGCTAAGGAAGAGCTGTCAGAAATCGTCGAGTTCCTGCGCAACCCGAGCAAATATAACAATATCGGCGCTAAGATTCCGAAAGGGGTTCTTCTTTTCGGACCTCCCGGGACGGGTAAGACGCTGCTTGCCCGTGCTGTTGCCGGGGAAGCAGGCGTGCCGTTTTTCAGCATCAGCGGTTCGGACTTTGTAGAAATGTTCGTCGGCGTCGGTGCGTCCCGTGTACGTGACCTGTTTTCCCAGGCCAAGAAAAATGCCCCCTGCATCGTCTTCATCGATGAAATCGATGCCGTAGGCCGTCAGCGTGGTGCTGGTCTCGGCGGTGGACATGATGAACGGGAACAGACACTGAATCAGCTGCTGGTCGAAATGGACGGGTTTGGCGCCAATGAAGGAATTATTACCATCGCCGCGACGAACCGTCCGGATATCCTTGACCCGGCATTACTCCGTCCTGGCCGGTTTGACCGTCAAATTACTGTAGATCGTCCGGATCTGCGGGGACGGATTGCCATCCTGAAAGTACATGCCAAGGGGAAACCGTTGGGTAAGGACGTCGATCTGGAAACGATTGCCAAGAAGACACCGGGATTTACCGGGGCCGACCTGGGCAACCTGCTCAATGAAGCGGCTCTCCTGGCCGCACGTCAGGATAAGAAAGTCATCAATATGCCGGAACTGGAAGAAGCCAGTGAAAAAGTATGCTTCGGTCCGGAACGGCGCAGTCATGTCATCAGCGAAAAGGAAAAACGCCTTACGGCTGTACACGAATCAGGCCATGCGCTCATTGCCTATCTGCTGCCTGATGCCGATCCGGTCCATAAGGTCACGATTATTCCCCGCGGCCGTGCGGGCGGATATACGATGATGCTTCCGGAAGAAGACCGGTCTTACGAAACGAAGTCATACTATCTGGCTCAAATCCGCGTCGCCCTGGGTGGCCGGGCTGCAGAACAGATTGTATTCAACGAAATCAGCAGCGGTGCATCGGGTGATCTTCAGAGCGTTACCCGTATTGTCCGCCAGATGATTACCCGCCTGGGCATGAGCAGCAAGCTGGGGCCTATGGTATTCGGGGAACAGCAGGAACAGGTGTTCCTGGGTAAGAACCTTGGCCACGAACGCAATTACGGTGAACGCGTAGCCGAACTGATCGATAAGGAAATGCATGATATAGTTTCCGAAGCCTATGCAGATACACTCCGCATCCTGCGGGAACATCTCGATGCCCTGAAGAGCATGGCAAATGCGCTGATGGAAGTAGAAACAATCAACAGTGTGCAGGTAAAAAACCTCGTCGAATACGGTACACTGGATGCACCTGAACCGGAAACGGCTGATACAGATGCGGCCCAGAGTGCAGGCACAGAAACACAGGAAGCAGGTCAGACTGCACCGGAACCTCTGGCCGATTCCAAGCCAGACGATAATAAAACGGAAACGCCGTCTGGTTCTGTAGAAGTCAGCCCCTGGGGAAATACACTGAATAAAAAAGATGAATAAATAAAATAAAGCTGCAGCTATAGTTGCAGCTTTATTTTGTAGAAATGGCTAGAGCGATTTGTTTATTAACATATCTTAAAGTTTTATCGATTACGTAATTTTATGGTATTGACAGTAAAAACTATTATGCTACAATTGCAGTAGGAAATAAAACTGGGTTGCATCCCCGCTGTATCGGACAGGGGAAAGGAGGAACGAATTTGAGACAGGATATCTTGGATTATTTACTGGAACATAAAGGCGAATTTGTATCAGGACAAAAAATATCAGATATGTTCGGCATATCCCGCACCGCTGTCTGGAAGCATATCCGCGTCCTGAAACAGCGCGGATATGTCATAGAATCATTTACAAAAAAAGGGTATTGCCTGAAGGAAGCACCGGAACTCCTGCATCCTGATGCCGTTACACAAGGACTGCCGACTAAAGTCATTGGCCAGAATCTGGTTTATTACGAAAAAACAGATTCGACCAATTCATTGGCCAAAAAACTGGCCAATGAAGGGGCGGAAGAAGGTACGGTTGTCGTGGCAGAAGAACAGAGCGGCGGCCGGGGACGGCTGAATCGTTCCTTTTTATCGCCTTTTGCCCAGGGACTATGGTTTTCGCTTATCCTGCGCCCTCCTTTCCTGCCTATGGAAGTATCGAAGATGACTCTTCTCGCTGCCGTGGCGATCACTCATGCTCTGCGCCAGCAGGGACTGGAATGCGGAATTAAATGGCCCAACGATATTCTGGTGCATGATAAAAAGATTGTCGGTATTCTGACGGAACTCAACGCTTCTATGGAAAAAATCAATTATTTGATCATGGGCATCGGCATCAATACGGGCATTACGAAAAAAATGCTGCCCCGGGATCTGAAAAAGACAGTAACCAGTTTTGCCATGGAAAATATACCGGTAAACAGGACAAAGCTGCTGCGGGATGTTTTCTGTGACTTGGAACGTTACTATATTGAAGCGGAAAAAGAAGGATTTTCTCCCATATTAGAAGAATGGAAGAAATTATCCTGCATGCTTGGTAAAGAAGTAGAAGTCGTCATGCCGGACCGCACGTTTTCCGGTGTGGCTTTTGACCTGGATGACAGTGGAAATCTGCTGGTCCGGACTGATAGCGGAGTAGAACGGGTTCTGGCCGGCGATGTCCGCGTCCGCCCGATTCAGGCGTAAAGGCAATTTTTCATAATTTTTATGGTACGTGCTCTGTCTTTTTATGGTAAACTCTGTTATCATATAGGAAGTGTGATACAGTGACAGAGACGGTTATTTCATCTGCCGTCTGTTGTATCGAATCGAATACAGAGGTGGATCAAACCATGCTATTAGTTATTGATGTAGGCAATACCAATATTGTGCTCGGGATCTTTGATGATAAGACACTTCTCGATCATTGGCGTATTTCGACAGATCGTCTGCGCACGACCGATGAATACGGCGTGCTCGTGCGCAATCTTTTCTATTTAAATCATGTGAATTCGGAAGAAATCGACGCTATCATTATTTCTTCCGTCGTGCCTTCTGTCATGCCGACTTTGGAACGGATGTGCCAGCGTTATTTTGGCATTGCGCCGCTTATCATCGGCCCGGGCATCCGGACTGGCATGGATATAAAATATGACAATCCCCGTGAGGTGGGAGCCGACCGCATCGTCAACGCTGTTGCAGCGTATGAATTATATGGTGGTCCGGTAATCATCATTGATTTTGGTACGGCTACTACGTTCTGTGCCGTCGATAAGAAAGGAGATTATCTGGGCGGGTCCATCTGTCCGGGTATCGGCATTTCGACAGATGCACTCGTACAGCGCACGGCTCTGCTGCCCCGTATCGAAGTGCGGCGCACAGAGCGGGTTATCTGCCGCAATACCGTAGAAAGTATGCAGGCAGGCGTGTATTATGGCTTTGTGGGCCAGGTGGATGGCATCGTATCACGGATGCGCCGTGAACTGGGGAGCAATGCCCGTGTCGTCGCAACGGGAGGACTGGCCGTCATTATTGCCCCGGCGACGAAATCCATTGATCTTGTCGAACCTATGCTTACCTTGGAAGGATTGAGAATTATCTATGAACGCAACCGCTAAGCCGTTTTATATCGGCACTGTGCGGCTTTCTGCGCCTGTGATACTAGCTCCGATGGCTGGTGTCTGTGATTTACCGTACCGCGTCATTGCTCATCGCTATGGCGCGGCTTTGGTTTGTACGGAAATGGTCAGCGACAAGGGGCTGCTGTATCATAATGTACATACGCAGGACATGCTGCGCATAGCGCCGGAAGAACATCCGGTATCCATGCAGATTTTTGGGGCCGACCCTCATACGATGGCAAAGGCGGCAGCTTCGGTAGAAGAAGCGGGTGCCGATATAATCGATATCAACATGGGATGTCCTGTAAAAAAAGTAGTGACCAATGGCGAAGGAGCGGCTCTCATGAGAGATCTTCCCCGGGCGGAAGCGATTATCCGTGCCGTCGTCCAGGCTGTATCCATTCCCGTTACGGTTAAAATGCGTACGGGGTGGAATGAGGAGGAATTTACGGCTCCGGAACTGGCAAAACGGGCAGAAGCGGCCGGGGCGGCTGCCGTTACGGTCCATGGCAGGACGAGAGAGCAGTTTTATAGCGGGAAGGCCGATTTGAAAAAAATCGCTGCCGTCGTCCGGGCTGTATCCATCCCGGTCATTGGCAACGGGGACATTATCGATGGACCGTCGGCTGCGCGGATGTTCGATGAGACAGGGTGCCAGGCCATCATGGTCGGCAGGGGAGCCCAGGGAAATCCTTGGATTTTTCCACAGATACGGGCTTATCTGGAATCGGGAACCATACAGTCCCCGCCGTCACCGGCTGAACGGTACCGGCAGATGCTGGAGCATTTCCAGGCCCTGCGGGCCTATAAGGGCGATTATACAGCTCTCAGGGAAATGCGTTCCCATGCAGCCTGGTACACGAAAGGATTGTACGGGTCGGCAGCCATACGGGAACGGCTCAACAGGGCAGAAAGTACGGCTGTTTTTGAGTCCCTCATCAGGACATTGCTGGAAAAGGAAGAACATTGACACCAGGCACGTATATGCATATAATTAAAGTTACGGTAAAAATAACAGATAGACAGGGCGATGCCTTGTGTATCTGTTTGTAATTTAAGTATCCAATACAAAGGAGTAATAACATGGCTAACGAAACGCTGATTACCCAGGAAGGTCTGCAGAAGTTAAAAGACGAATTAAATGAATTAAAATCTGTCCGCCGTATCAAGGTATCGAAACGTATCCAGGAAGCTATCGCCCTGGGCGATTTGAGTGAAAACTCAGAATATGATGATGCAAAAAACGAACAGGCCCTGGTCGAAGGGCACATTGCCGAATTGGAAGCAAAAATCCGTACGGCAAAAATCATTGAAGAAACGGAAGACAGCAGCGCGAAAGTACGCCTGGGCTCCAAAGTTATTCTGGAAGACGTAGAAACGGGGGACCGCTTTGATTATACCGTAGTCGGCACAGCCGAAGCGGATCCGTTCAATAATAGAATTTCCAATGAATCTCCGGTAGGTTCGGCTATTCTGGGACAGCGGATCAGTGCATCCAATCCGGCTGTTGTTACCGTCAAAGCACCGGCAGGTGAATTGAAATACCGTATTTTACCGCCCGATGCAGAATAAACAACTTAGGAGGAACCAATAATTATGGCTGATACGAAACAGAATACAGCACCGATTGAAGAAGAAAAGTTAAATGACCAGATGAAGGTCCGCCGCGAAAAAATGCAGCAGTTTATCGATGCGGGCATTTATCCCTTCGGTCAGAAATATAACTGGGATCATCATGCCCAGGACGTCAAAGAACAGGCAGAACAACTGGAAAAAGATCAGACATTTGTCAGCGTTGCCGGACGCCTGATGGCAATCCGCCGCCATGGCAAGACGGCATTCTGCGTGCTCCGTGATATTACCGGGGAAATCCAGCTTTATTTCCGCAAAGATGTATTGGGTGAACAGTCCTACGATTTATTCAAACTGCTCGATATTGGTGATATTGTCGGCGTAGAAGGCCCTGTCTTTACGACTCACACGGGAGAAACGACAATCCGCGTCGAAAAATGGACGCTCCTTTCCAAATCTCTGCGCCCGCTGCCGGAAAAATTCCATGGCCTGACCGATAAAGAAACGCGGTATCGCCAGCGTTACCTGGACCTGATTGTCAATCCGGAAGTCAAAGATACGTTTATCAAGCGCTCCCAGATCATAAAGGGAATCCGTAAATATCTCGACGACCGTCATTTCCTGGAAGTCGAAACGCCGATGCTCCATACTATTGCCGGCGGTGCTGCAGCCCGACCGTTCAAAACTCATCACAATGCGCTGGATATGGACATTTATCTGCGTATTGCCCCGGAACTGCATCTGAAACGACTCCTCGTCGGCGGACTGGAACGGGTCTATGAAATGAACCGCTGCTTCCGCAATGAAGGAATTGATACCCGTCATAATCCGGAATTTACAACCGTCGAATTGTATCAGGCTTATGGTGACCTGGAAGATGTCATTTTCATTACAGAAGATATGGTTTCCAAACTGGCACAGATGCTCTATGGAACGATGAAACTGACTTATATTGATAAAGAAATCGACCTGACTCCTCCCTGGGACCGGATGACGATGATAGAAGCGGTCAAGAAATACAGTGGAGCCGATTTTGAAGGCGTTACGGATATCGGAGTGGCGCGCAAGATGGCTGATGAACATCATGTCGAATATGGTCAGTACGATGGCGTTGGCAAAATCATCAATGCTTTCTTCGAAGCATTTGTAGAAGAAAACCTGATTCAGCCGACCATCATTACGGGACATCCGTTGGAAATTTCTCCGCTCACCAAACAGGACCGCGAAAACCCACTCCTGACATACCGTTTTGAAGGATTTATTTATGGCCGGGAACTGGCAAATGGCTTTTCTGAATTAAATGATCCCATTGACCAGCGGAACCGCTTTATCGAACAGATGAAGGAACGGGAACGGGGCGATGACGAAGCTCATCAGATGGATGAAGATTACTGCCGCGCTCTGGAATATGGCCTGCCGCCGACGGGTGGTCTGGGTATCGGAATTGATCGTCTCGTCATGTTCCTGACGAACAGTGCCTCTATCCGCGACGTCCTCTTATTCCCACTGAGCCGTCCGGAACAGAAATAATGTTAAAAACACCCTTTGAACCACATCGAAGGGTGTTTTTACTATATCACGTTTTGAAAGGAGGGCGCATGATGAAGTATTCGCTGCGTGTTCTGGCAACCCTTCTGTGCCTGGGTCTGATGGCCTCATCACCGGCCCTGGCGGCAGAGATGCCGGCACAGGAAACTACCTTGTCCGGGGAAATACCTTTGTTTGTCCCTGCTTCGGTACCGGTACAGCCGGCAGAGCAGCAGAAGGACAAAAAACAAGATCTGAAAAATCAGACAGAACGCCCGGGAAAAACGTCGGATCAGCAGGAAAAAGACGGAAAATCCGTTGCAGATCATGACGGACTCGTCGTAGATGAAGTCACACAAGACCGGACGTTAAGTGAAGCTGATTTTGCCTTTAACGGCCTTCATGCCGGAGATTCTCTGCAAAAAGTAAAACGTATTTTTGGCAGCCCGACGAAATATGCCCAGAGTGCCCATTATACAGAACTGAAATATAACCGCAAGGACCTGGACATGACGGTACGCCTGCGCAATGATACGCCTCAGATTTTGAAAGAAGCGGCGGCCGGCCGGAAGGCAGTCCACCCCGGTGTCGATTCTGTCACACTGGCTGAGGGGCCGGATGTCTATATCGGGCCGGGGATTCATCTCGGCCACCCGGCAGAACTCCTGGTACGCAAATACGGACGTCCTTTGCAAGTATTGCGCGATGCCGATGCCAATGTCTATTATTTCGTTTATGAAAACCCAGGAAAGGATCATGTCCTGGTCTTTGCCATCGGGGAACGTAAAGTGGCCCGTGTTGCCCTGTTGCCGCCCAGACCGCCGTATATTGAAGGGCGGCCTCTGGAAAAAATCGGCGGCTGGACACCAAGAGATTTTACTCTCGTGGGATATGGTGTCAACGAACCGTTTGTAGCCAATAAATATAATATGTGGACCAATCTGGTCAAACGCAGCGGGGGTAAATTCTGGCTGTACGGTACGTATGGCGTCGAAGTAGACCGGCATAATATGGTAAAGAAAGTATTTCTCCTTACGAATAGCAGTTATACCGGCCGCGGAGCCACCCTGGGATACCGCCTCTCAACGATATTTTCCCTTTATGGTGAACCCAGCCGTATAGAAAAAGGACCGGCAGGGGAGCAATTTGTCGATGCCTATTATTATGACAGTCCATTCCAAAAAGGCGTTTCCCTCGTGTTCATCAGTAAGCATCAGACGGATTACGTCGATGATGTCCTGCTCATCAGCGAACCCATTAAAAATATCCAGGACCCCATGGAACGCTATGGTTTGAAGTAGAAAACGCCGTATTTTACAAGCCGTTTCTAAACTTAATAAAATAAATAGGAAAAATGCTTTACTTACAAGGCCCGCATCCAGTATAATAAATATAAATAATAATTGCAGATGAAGGTGATATCCATGGTTACAGATGCAGATGTTTTGAAACGGTGGAAGTACATTGCACAGGAAGAAGAAAAACTTCTCATCATTATCGGCGGACCTGGTTCAGGCAAGAGCAAACTGATTCGTGAACTGACCTTCCAGGATGGTTGGAAGATTTGCGAAGCCAAAGACCTCTTTGATGATGAATTTCTTGAAATTCCCCGTGCAGACCGGCCGGAAAAGGCGATTTCCCTTATTTCCGAAGCTATCCACAGACTGAATGCCCGTGTCGTAATGATTGATAACGTCGGGTTCTTATTTGCGCCGATTTTAAATTTGAATCCTATTGAAATGCTGAAGAAATTGAGCCGCGAATGCCCGATTATCGTCAGCTGGCGCGGTCATCTTGAAGGCAACACTCTGTATTTTGAACACAAAGGCGATCCGAAATACGCTAAATTTACGATTGAAGACCCGAATCACGTCATGAGTCTTGATTAAGGCGGACCAGAAGAAGGTAGGCTGGCCTGTAGGTGGCAGGACGTAAGCTGCCATTTTATAAGCATGAACATAACAGGAGCTGCAACGAAGTGAAGACGATTCATTTCGTTGCAGCTCCTGTTATGTTTTGCCGGATATCCATTTAGTCCGGACATGTTTACGGATTTCTCTATCTTTCTGTCAAGGTGTGTGATATAATTTTTTTTATGCGTGTGAAAGGTTTTGCTTTCTGACCACTCATGGATTTATGACAAAGGAGTTATATCAATGAACGATTATATGATTGCCGTCATCCTCGGCATTGTCGAAGGCTTTACAGAATATCTGCCTGTATCTTCCACCGGTCATATGATTCTTGTCGGTGACTGGCTGGGATTTGACGGTCCCCGGGCCAGCGTGTTTGAAGTGTTTATCCAGCTGGGTGCGATTCTTTCTGTGCTCATCATTTACAAGGAAAAGTTTATCCGCATGTTGTATCAGTATCGCTGTTGGAACTTATTCCGCCGGGAAAATTGGTTCCGCACCGATACGGGACTTACACTGGCCCATGTGGCAGCCGGTATTGTCCCTGTCATGGGTATCGGCTATCTGGCCCATCATGCCATTAAGACATATCTCTTTTCTGCAGGTACGGTTATTATCGGTCTGATTATCGGAGGCCTGTTCATGCTGGCTGCGGAAAAGGCTCACATGAAGGTGCGCTGCAAAGATGTAGAAAAGATGACCATCGTTCAGGCATTCCTCGTCGGAGCATTTCAGATGCTGGCTCTCTGGCCTGGCTTTTCCCGTTCTGGTTCGACCATTGCCGGAGGCTTGTTCCTGGGCATGAGCCGGAAAGCGGCAGCTGATTTTTCTTTTATCATTGCTGTCCCGGTCATGATCGTAGCCTGTTTTTATGACTTACTGAAGAGCTTATCTTATCTCAGTGGCAATGACCTGGTCATGATTGCCATCGGATTTGTAACGGCTTTTATTGTAGCCTACGTGTCCGTCCTGTGGTTCTTGAAATTCCTGAATAAATCGACACTGGCATCCTTTGCCTATTACCGCTTTGTCGTCGCACTGGTGTCGTTCCTTCATTTCTTTGTGCTGAATTGATGGATAATAGGTAAAAAACACCGGATTCGTCCTGGATAAGGAGGAATCCGGTGTTTTTTACGGGTGATTTGCCAGCTGTTTCGTAAAATCAGTCATAATGTCTGTAATATAGGGACGGGGATCGACATTTTTGGGGATATCGCGGACGATATTTTCCAGCAGAGTGCGCAGCATGATATTGACTCCCTGGGCGTAGACGTAATAATAGTAGCGCAGATGATCGCTGCCTTTCAGTATGAGAGGGGCCAGTTCATCATTGGCGGCAAAGGCGGCATCGTAAAAATCGAGAATATTGTCTTTGAACCGGTCCATATCGATTTCTTGCTTTTCATATCCATGGGTGAGGTCTTCCCCTATTTTTGCAAGCAGTCCGGGGAGTTCGGAGAGCTTTTCCGGTGCCGTTATCTGTTCATCTTCCATGAGGTGAATGACCGTATGGAGGGAAGATACAATAGATTCGCAGAAAAAATTAAAAGTGAAATAGCCATCTGAACCGGTTAAATTTGTTATCATATGATTGTTCATCGCCGTTCTCCTTTCGTGTTGTTGCTATATTATAACATAGATTTGTGGAAAATATTTGAGTGCAGGCACAGAATATGATACCATTTAGAAGAAAACAGCTATCATCAGTTGCATTATAAGCGGTTATACAGGAGGTATACACATGTCCCGCAAGAAATTGAAGTTAGAAAAGCGGTCCCACCAGTCGGCGCGTATCCATAAAGGTCTGGAAATGCCCGTCGGAATGGGATCGGAAGACAGTATTCTGGGATTCCGCAATGGCAAGGAACTGAAAGAAAAATATTTTGCCTTTCAGGGACGCATTGCCCGACGACCTTTCATTATGCGGACATTGCTGCTTATCGTGGCGCAGTTTATGTTTACATTCATTCTCTATAGTAAAATCGTAGAATCGATTATTATCCATCGCATTGATTTTGCCTGGGGATTTGGCATTCTGCTCATCGTATTGACCATTCCGACCGTCTGGTCCCAGTTGTCACTGGGATGGAGGCGTTGTCATGATATGAATAAAGGAGGAGCTCTTTTTATCATTCCGTACTTTTGTTATTTAGGCAGTTATGTAGCTCCCATCCTGGCACTGGATACGCTGGGGACAGCTGTCCAGTCCATTACAGCCGTTTGTTTCCTGGCCTTTTTCACCGTACGGGGAACAGAAGGTGACAATGCGTACGGTCCGGAACGGTCCCGGTAAGGGGGGAATAGTATGACGCTAGATCAGGGAATAGCAGGACATACATATATTGTAGAAACGTTGAACCTGGCGCCGAGAATTGAAAAACGTCTGCAGGCGCTGGGAATGATAGTCAGTACACCCGTCGATGTCCTGAACAATAAAAATGGCGGCACGATGATCATCAAAGTGCGCAATACGCGGCTGGCTATTGGCAGGGGCATTTCGTCCCGCATTGTAGTAAGGAGCTGACACTATGCTGGGATTGGGAAAAAAAGAAAGGGGAAAGCATATTCCCCAGGGAATGGAACATACGGGTGCAGAGCCGACCGAGGGGATGACTGTCGCCTTTATCGGTAATCCGAATTGTGGCAAGACGACCTTGTTCAATGCCTATACGGGAGCAAATCTGAAAGTGGCGAACTGGCCGGGCGTCACTGTCGAAAAAGTGGAAGGGGCCATCGACTCCCACGGCGTTCATATCCATCTCGTCGATTTACCGGGGACGTACAGTCTGACTTCTTATACGATGGAAGAACAGGTATCGCGGAATTTCATCTTAAGTGATGACGTCGATGTCATCATCGATGTCGTCGATGCATCGGCGTTGGAACGAAATCTCTATCTGACTTTGCAGCTGCTCGAACTGGGGAGACCTGTCGTAGTAGCGCTCAACATGATGGATATTGTCGAAAAACGTGGTATGGAAATTGACCTGCACCGCCTGCCGGAGATGCTGGGCGTGCCAGTCATTCCCGTTTCCGCGCTGAAGCGGAGGGGACTCAGCGTCCTGCTGCATGCGGCTATCCACCATAAGGACCACGTACATCCCGACCGGCTGATTCATAATCATTCCGATGAAACACATCACAAGCACAATCATCATCAGGATTTTGCCATGGTGTATAGCGACGGGCTGGAAGATAAAATCGACCAATTGCAGAATATGTTGAAGAGTGCCTATCCGGACCTTTTTAATTACCGTTGGCATGCACTGAAACTGCTGGAACAAGACCCGGAAATTACAAAAAAATTCCCGCTGGAAGGGATAGAACGGGTGGTAGACCGCAGTTATGAAACGGACATTATTAATCAGAAATACAGTTTTATTGAAGAAATTATCCAGGAAGTCGTCGTCAATCAGGCAAAACGGGCAGCCGCGACGGACTATGCCGATCATATTCTGACAAACCGATGGCTTAGTATCCCGATTTTCCTTTTCGTCATGGGCGTCGTGTTTTTCCTGACCTTTTTTATCGGTGATATGCTTCGGGATTATTTTGAGTCGGCTATCGATATCCTGTCGGTCTATGCGACAGACGGCCTGCTGTCCCTCGGGGCAGATGAGATGCTCATCTCTCTTGTATGTGATGGCATCATTGCCGGCGTAGGCGGCATCCTGACATTTCTGCCTAATATCTGTATTTTATTTGTTACGCTGGCTGTCCTGGAAGACAGTGGATACATGTCGCGGGTGGCATTTATCATGAATGACATCATGAATCATCTGGGCCTTTCTGGCCGGGCATTCATTCCCATGATCCTGGGATTTGGCTGCAGTGTACCGGCTATCATGGCATCGCGGGCTCTGGAAAATAAGACCGACCGCTATCGTACCATGCTGGTCACGCCTTTTATGTCCTGCAGTGCCCGCCTGCCCATTTATATTTTATTTTCGGGCATGTTCTTTCCGGAACATGCCATGGTCGTTGCCTATTCGATGTACCTCATCGGTATTGTAGTAGCACTCATCTGCCTGCTGCTGCTGAATCTGTTCCACCGGCAGCAGGCAGATAATGCCCTGCTCATTGAATTACCGGAATACAAGCGGCCCAGCAGCCGCACCGTAATGATTTCCGTAAAGGAAAAAGTCAAAGATTATCTGAGCCGTGCAGGTACGATAATTTTTGCCGCATCTATCCTCATGTGGTTCATCCTCAATTTCGGGCCTTCCGGTTATGGTGACATGGCCCACAGTTTCGGGGCAATCCTCGGACGGGGACTGGTGCCGTTCTTTGCGCCGATTGGTCTGGGATACTGGCAGATTTCCCTGGCGCTCCTTGCCGGTATTTCGGCCAAGGAAGTTGTCGTTTCCAGCTTTGCCGTACTCTTCGATGGCGTCAATATTAATTCTACAACGGCACTGGCTACTCTGGCGGCCAGCATGGGACAGATGGGGTTCACAGAACTTAACGCGTACTGTATGATGTTGTTTTCCCTGCTCTATATCCCCTGTGCGGCGACGATTGCCACCATCCATGCTGAATCACACAGCTGGAAATGGACGGCCCTTTCTGTCGTATTCCAGATTGCCGTAGCCTGGGTGCTGACTTTTATTGTCTACCAGAC
The DNA here is from genome assembly GCF_002391155.1 of Megasphaera sp. UBA4382. Taxonomy (NCBI): domain Bacteria; kingdom Bacillati; phylum Bacillota; class Negativicutes; order Veillonellales; family Veillonellaceae; genus Megasphaera; species Megasphaera sp. UBA4382. The sequence continues at coordinate 44,095 of NZ_DGRS01000015.1, forward strand.
AGGAAGCCGTCTGTTCTGATTTACAAGGACGCTTAAACCCTGTATAATAGGTGCGGATATATTCACGTGTAAGGAGACAGGTACATGAGTACACCTATGATTAAACTCGATCATATGAGTCATACCTATGAGGATGAAAACGGGCAGACCGTCTATGCCCTGAAGGATATTTCTTTGGAAATACAGCCCGGCGAATTCGTCGCTGTCATCGGTACGAACGGCTCGGGAAAATCGACATTAGCCAAGCATTTCAACGTCTTGCTCGTACCGACGGAAGGAACGTGTGAAGTCCTGGGGATGCGGACCGATGATCCGGCCAATTTGTGGAAAATCCGCCAGAACGTGGGCATGGTTTTTCAGAATCCTGACAATCAGATCGTCGCGGCCGTCGTAGAAGAGGATGTTGCTTTTGGACCGGAAAATCTGGGTGTCCCGCCGGAAGAAATCCGCCAGCGTGTCAGTGACGCCCTGGCCAGAGTCCGCATGACAGCTTTTGCTAAGCATGGCCCCCATCTTCTGAGCGGCGGCCAGAAACAGCGGGTGGCCATTGCAGGCATCCTGGCGATGCAGTCTCGCTGTATCGTCCTGGATGAACCGACAGCCATGCTGGATCCTGTGGGGCGGAAGGAAGTCATGGACACCATCCGCCAGCTGAACCAGGAAGGCATTACGGTCATCATTATTACACATTTTATGGAAGAAGCCGTACAGGCTGGCCGGGTCATCGTCATCCACCACGGAGAAGTCAAAATGGATGGCACGCCCCGCGAGGTATTTACTCATGTCGATGAACTGCTGGAACTGGGGCTGGATGTGCCTGTACCGGCAGAACTGGCTGCCCGCCTGCGCAGAAAGGGAATCCCCATTGAAGGGAGTATTATCAGCAAGGAAGAATTGGGAGACGCATTATGTCAATAAAGCTGGAACATGTTACGCATACGTACGGCCTGGGGTCGCCGTTTGAAAAAACGGCCCTGCATGACGTGAGTCTGGAAATCAAATCGGGTGAGTTTGTCGGTATTATCGGGCATACGGGATCGGGTAAATCGACACTGGTCCAGCTTTTAAATGGTCTTTTGCAGCCTACGCAGGGTACGGTTACCGTCGATGGCACGGACATCAGCCAGAAAACAAAGGAAGCCATGCAGATGCGCCATAAAGTGGGCATGGTTTTCCAGTATCCGGAATATCAGCTCTTTGAAGAAACCATAGCCAGAGACATCGCCTTTGGTCCCCGTAATTTCGGCCTTAATGACGATGAAATAGAAGAACGGGTCAGGGAAGCGATGGAATTTGTCGGCCTGGATTACCAAACCTATGCCGACCGGTCGCCGTTTCGCCTGAGCGGTGGTCAGATGCGCCGTGTCGCCATTGCCGGCGTCATTGCCATCCATCCACAGTATCTCATCCTGGATGAACCGTCGGCCGGACTGGACCCGGCAGGACGGCGGGAAATTTTTGCGGAAATTCAGCGCTGGCACCGGGAAAAGAATATTACCGTAATCCTCGTTTCTCACAATATGGACGACATATCCCGCATGGCAAGCCGCCTCATCGTCCTTTCCCAGGGAAAAATCTGTATTGATGGGGAACCTCTGTCTGTTTTTGCTACGGAACAGGAAACGCTCCACCGTGCCGGCGTTTCCGTGCCACCGGTGACGGAAGTGATGCAATATCTGAAACAACGAGGCCTGCCACTCGAGGACCGGGTGCATACGGTAGAAGAAGCTGCTGATTCCATTTTTCAATGTATAAGGGGGAAAGACCATGCTTAAAGATATTACGCTGGGACAGTATTTTCCTGGTACTTCTTTTCTCCACCAGCTGGATCCGCGCTGCAAGATCATAGCGACGCTGATCGTTATTGTAGCTATTTTTCTGGCGGAATCGCTCCCGGCGTACGGTTTGATAACGGTATTTATCCTGGCATGCTTTTTTATTTCCCATCTGCCATTAAAGCTTATATTGAAGTCACTGAAACCGCTATGGGTCATCATCATCCTGACTATGGGGATCCATGTCTTTACGACACCCGGTACGGTCATCTGGCAATGGGGCATCCTGCATATTACCTGGGAAGGAATCCGCCAGGGCGCGCTTATGACGGCACGGCTTATTTATCTGATTGTGTTCTCTTCCCTGCTTACGTATACGACATCGCCCATCGTCCTCACCGATGGAATCGAACATCTGCTGAACCCTTTCCGGCGCATCGGCGTGCCAGCTCATGAACTGGCGATGATGATGACCATTGCCCTGCGTTTTATACCGACTCTTCTGGAAGAAACGGACCGCATCATGAAAGCTCAGACGGCGCGTGGTGCTAACTTTACCAGCGGCAGTATCATGCAGCGGGGCAGAAATATGATACCCCTTCTGGTACCTTTGTTTGTCAGTGCTTTCCGAAGGGCTGACGATCTGGCTACGGCGATGGAAGCCCGGTGTTACCGTGGCGGGGAAGGGCGGACGCGTATGCACGAACTGGCATATACCTTCCGCGACAGCATTGCCATGGTCATAGTGATAGGTCTGACAGCTGTTTTAGTGGTTATGCGGTAGTTTGTATGAAAAAAAACATCTGTCTCATCGTCGCCTATGATGGCACGGACTTTCACGGTTTTCAGCGCCAGACGAATGCCTCTTCCATACAATGGCATCTGGAACAGGGATTATCACAGATTTTTTCTTCTCCTATTACGGTGTATGGCGCGGCCCGTACTGATGCGGGCGTACATGCCCGGGGGCAGGTTGTCAATTTTTATGGCGAAGGAACGATTCCCGTAGAAAAGATCCCTTATGCCATGAAAGGGTATCTGCCTCTTCAAATTGCCGTCCTTTCGGCCAGGGAAATGCCGGAACACTTCAGTGTGCGCCATGATAACGTAGGCAAACATTACCGGTATACGGTTGTCAACAGCCGTATACACGATCCGTTCCGCCTCCGCTACGCCTGGTTCATCCGCAACGCCCTTGATCTGGACGCTATGCGCCAGGGGGCAGAAATACTGCTGGGAACTCACGATTTCTCAGCTTTCGAGGGAAAAAATACAACGCCTATGAATCCCGTAAAAACCATGTATGCTGTCCTTGTGGAAAAAGAAGGGGCCATCGTCCATATAGATGTCCTGGGTGATGGATTCCTCTATCATATGGTACGCAATATTGCCGGCGGACTGGTTGATTTAGGACTTCACCGGCTGACGCCTGTACGCTTTCGGGAAATATTGGAAAGCAGGGATAGAAATCAGCTGGGGGCTACGGCACCTGCCCAGGGCTTGTGCCTGGAAGAAGTGTTTTATGATGAACGGCGTTTACATCAGTGCCTTGATGATCTGCGTGCCGGCCATTGGCTGGCACGGTGAAAACGTATATTTACCCTATCGTAACGGTGGAAACTATGGTATAATATTATTTAGTCTGTATTGTCATGGTGCTGAACGTCTGCTGTATTATGCAGACAACGGATGATACAGTCGTACAAAAGAAGGTGTCTGCCTTGTCTGTCAAGGCAGCCTTTTTAAGGTTATTGCAAAGGGTAAAAAGAGGATAGTATCCATATGACTGATAAGACAATAGGCTGGACTGTACGGATTATCGGCGTATTGGCGGTAATTCTGTTCCTGTGGTCCATCCAGTGGTTTCTGCCAGATTTTTATTCGACCATGTGGCGGCTGACTGTGGAAGGCGATCTGGATGGTCTGACCGATTATATTGCGTCTTTTGGCTATAGTGCCATTTTGGTCAGTGTATTCATGATTGTATTTGCCAATGCGCTGGCTATTCCGTCTATTCCCTTTCTGACGGTAAATGGCGTTATTTTCGGACTGGTGCCGGGGATTATTATTTCCTGGATCGGTGAAGTACTGGGAATTGAAGTGAGTTTCCGGCTGACGCGGACGCTGCTGAGGAATCAGGCAAAAAAAGTGATTCAGCGCAGCAATAAGCTGGAAAAACTGGACTCTTACAGCTGTATACGTACCATCATGCTGGGACGGGCTATCCCGTATTCTCCCAATGTAGTAGTGACGGCGTTCAGTGCTTTGAGCCATATTTCCTACAGGGATCATTTTATTGCCAATGCCATTGGAAAAATTCCGGCGGTCGTTGTCGAAGTGTGGTTTGGCCACGATTTACTGCGGATTAATGAACATTGGGAACGACTGCTCGTTCTGACGGTTATTGTCGTCGCCATTTATGGATTTTTATGGTGGCGTAAAAAACAGGCAAACAAACGCCGGGCGTAGAAGGCAGGAAAAAGTAAACGAGGCATCGCATTGTGGCCGGGACCGGAATGCGATGCTTTTTTTGTTACTTCGATGTTCCTGCCGGCAGGATGGACACGCAGGTTATTATTACTGCTAGTGTTGCTTTTTACATATGAAACCGATATAATTATATAGAATAGACAAAAAAATTTATACGAATGCTATGGCATACAATGTATGTGACATATAATGGAGGGATGCAGCATGTGGAGAAAGAAAGCGGCCTGCTTACTGGCTGTCCTGGCAGTATGCGGTACGATGGCTGCCGGCGCGGCCGACTATACAATTCTGGAAAAAGCCGAAAAGGTAGAAACGACTGTATATGGTGCTCCGCAGAGCGGGTCACTCAACGACCGGATCCGGGCACTGGATAAGACATTGAATGGACAAGCCGGACTTTCTGGCAGTGTCCAGAGCCGGACTGATTCCTTATATACCGATGTATACGGAAATTCAGGTTCTGATTTATCACTTTTGGCAGCTGTCAATATGATGCAGTGGCAGTATTCCGGCAAAATCACGGAAGAACCACTGGTAAGCCGCGTTTCCGAATTAGAAGAAGGTCTGGACGGCAAAGCGGCTACGGGATCTCTTTCCGGGCGTGTCCATGCATTGCGGACGAGCCTTCTGGGAAATAAGAAATTCACCTCGGAAACCGTATCGGTTCCGGCCGGAACAATTGTTACGATGAAAAATATGGATCCCATCCAGTCCAAGACACTGACGGAAGGCGATACGGTACGGTTCATTGTAGCTGAAGACGTTCAGGTGGGAGATGTCGTGGCCATTCCCCGGGGAATGGAAACAGACGCGACAGTCAGCAAGGCACGCAAGGCTGGACGGTTCGGCCGCGATGGAAAAATAGAAATTTCGTATCATACGGTACGGGCTGCCGATGGAACCCCGGTGGAACTGACTGTAGGCGAAAAGACGAAAGAACAGTACAAACGTACAGCCGGGGCTGTCGGAGCATCGGCTGCGGGCGCTATCATCCTCGGACCGGTCGGCCTGGTAGGCGGGCTTTTTGTCAAGGGAAATGATGTCGATATTCCCGTGGGCACGGTCATGTATGCAGAAACGAAGGCGAATACAGATGTGGTCGGATTCCGCCAGGATGGGGAAAAAACAGATACGGCTACGGCGGATATGGCAGCCAGCGGCGTCGCTGTACCGTCTTCTTCTGTAAGCCGTACCATACCGGATGAAAACCCGGCGACAGACACGACAACAGCGGAATTAAAACAGGCGGAAGCGGTGACTCCTGTGCCGCTGGAACACGATGATGCGGCAGACTCCGACGATATCCAGTCTACTGTGACGATTACACCGACTAATGAATAACTGACAGGTGACATAGATGAATAAACGTTTGACAGTGGCTGTCCTTTCGGCATTACTGCCTCTTTCTTTGCAGATTTCTGCCCAGGACGTTCCGGTTGACAAGAGCAGCATTACAATAAAAAATCATAGGGAAGACGTATTACCGGTAGCCCGGACGACAGCGGGCGGCGTGCAGGCCGTCAATCTGGATGAAGCTTCGGCTGCCCATGATGTAGTCCTGCCTCAGCAGCCTGTCCATATGACGGCAGACAAACTCCTGGTCCGCGGCAATGACGGATTCGTTGCAGGTCGTGGCAATGTGGACGTCATGCGGGGCATGGATGAAATCCATGCCAATACGATAGAAGGCAATACCAAGTCCCAGGTGTATCATACATCGGGAAAAGCGGTCTATCTGGATAGTACGATGGCTTTGGAAACGACAGGCCTTACCTATTCTGGTACAGGTCCTGCCGCTTCCATGGATACGGTTCAGGGCTTTATTGATCCTACGACCTATATCCGCGGCACCGGGGCAGAAATGTACGATGGCTCGGGATATGTCAGACACGGGCTCATTACGACCCCTCATGCCGTAGCTAAGACGCCGGATTATTATATTACCGGTGATGATATTCATATTTATCCCGGCGAAAAGTTTACTGCAGAAAATACGAAATTGTGGTTCAAGAATATCTGTCTCTTCACGTATGGACATTACGAAGGCCGGCTGGACAAAGACCGGAATCAGAAACCGTGGATTTTTTCGCTTCTTCCACGGCCTACGTATAATAATGATAATGGCATCGGCCTTCGCGGCGATGCCCGGTTCCCCATGAATCGCAACGGGGACCTCTATATGGATGTGAACTATGCCGTTTACTCTAAAGAAGGGTTTAAGCCAGGCCTTAAAGTCGGCAAAAGGACGCCTGTCGGTACCTTTACATTCGGGTACAGCAAGGAAGAAAGTACCGATAACGACGATCATATCTGGGCTACGCGCTGGCCGGAACTGCGCTATTATATGCCCCGTATCTATGCGGGAAATTCTGGTATTTATATCGATGGCAGTGCCAGCTGGGGCCGTTGGGCCGAAGGAGACCGGGAAGGTACGCATAAGGGGTTCCGGACAGAACTGACCCATAATCCCATTCATTTATGGTCAAAGGCCAATCTCCGCTTCTTTACGGGATACCGGAAGGATCTGTATTCTTACCGCGATGCCGTACGGAAGGATCCGTACTGGGGCGTTGTCCTCAATCAGGGTATCAATTCGCGGCTGTGGACGAGTTTCTGGTATAAAAAACATAATCTGAGCGGATATACGCCGTACCGGTTCGATACGATAGATCATCCCCGCCAGAAAGGGTTCTCGGTAGGATATGTCCTGACGCCTCTCGATACGATTATGTTCACCTTTAACAAGAATCTCGATAATGGCAATATTGACGACCGCAACTTTACATGGGTCCGTGATCTTCACTCTTTTATCGCCACCGTTACGTACAAGCAGGTGGATAAAGAATGGGAAGTTCAGCTTATATCTAAAGATTTAGATTTCTAATTATCCGGCAGCTGTGCCTGGGCGCAGCTGCTTTTTACATATCTTTTACAGAAGTTACATAGTGTATACATATTTTGTTTGTATACTTTACTGTAACATATAATGACCTGAAGGAAGGGTGGTACACGTGTCTTTGATTTATTGTGTAGAAGATGATGCAAGTATCCGGGAGCTCATAGGGTATGCGCTGGAAAGTCAGAATTTCGCTGTAAAAACGATGGCAGACAGCCATGAATTCTGGCAGGCGATGGAAAGTGAAAAACCAGATCTTGTTCTCCTCGATATTATGCTGCCTGGCGAAAGCGGCCTGAGTATACTGAGCCGTCTGCGTGATCAGGCCGCATATAAAACGCTGCCGGTTATCATGCTTACAGCGAAAACCAGTGAATTTGATATTGCCAAGGGACTGAATGAAGGAGCCGACGATTACGTCAAAAAACCCTTTGGTATCGTAGAACTGACATCCCGTATCCATGCCGTACTCCGCCGCTGCCAGGCGAGAAAAGAAATGCCGCATATATTAGAATGCGGACCAATCCGTATGGATGAGGAACGGCATGAAGTGACGGTAAATGGTATGGCGTGTCCTCTTACTGTTAAAGAATTTGAATTGCTGCGCTATATGATGATTAACCAGAACATTGTCCTGACGCGGGAACGTATTATGGAGGCCGTCTGGGGGTTTTCCTATGAAGGGGAAACACGCACTATCGATATGCATATCCGCAGCCTGCGTCAAAAGTTAGGCACCAATAACCGGATCATTTACACCATACGCGGTGTCGGTTATGTCCTTAAAAACTAAAATAAAATGAAAAAGCGCATTTATCTCAGCCTGCTGGCCATCGGATTTGCCTGTATGGCGGTTACGATGATCCTGTATAGTATCCTTGTCTGGCACTCCCTGCAGGGACAGGCTGAGGAAGAACTCAAAAATACGATGACCGTACTGACGACGGGAATAAAGCAGGTGGATAGGCCCTTAGCGTATCTGCAGGAAACGGGCCATGCGGAAAAGGGAATCATACGGATTACCTGGATCGGGCCGGATGGCAGTGTGTTATACGAGTCAGATTATGACCGGGCGTCGATGGAAAATCATCTGGAACGGCCGGAAGTGCAGCAGGCTATGCGTACGGGGACTGGTTCTTCCGTCAGGGATTCTCATACATTGTCGAAGATGTTATATTATCAGGCCCGGAGGCTGGATGATGGATCCGTCCTCAGGCTCAGCCTGGAACGAGACTCTCTGTATGCTCATTTTGTATCTCTGCTGCCTCTCTTGTGCCTGCTCCTGCTGTGTATGTCTCTTTGCTGCATCGGGGCATCACGTAAACTGACGGCCAGTCTTCTGACGCCGTTACGCCGGACTGCCCTGATTATGGAACATATTGGTTCCCCCGATAGTATCCGTGGAAAAGTGCCGCCTGTATACAGTGAATTGAGACCACTGGTAGAAAAAATACTCGAACAGAGCCAGACGATAGAACACACGATTCAGACGCTGGAAAAACAGCGGAATATCATCCGTCTGATGCTGGAAAATCTTCAGGAAGGCGTTATCCTGACCGACACATCCTATAAAGTACTGGTCATCAATCAGTGTGCTCTTTCTGTCCTGAACCTGCGCCGTGATTTGGCCGTGACGGGGCTTTCCCTGCCATCTCTGTTTACAGAACCGGACTGGCAGGCTATCCGTGGCAATGATATATCCGGGGTAGCGCAGGAACAGCGGCTGAGCAAAGATGACCTGCTGTATCAGCTGACCGTACAGCCGGTGTATAAAAATAAGGAAGTATACGGTATCCTGTTCATTCTCGACGATATAACGGAACGGGAACGGCGGGAGCAGCTGCGCCGGGAATTTACGTCGAATGTTTCTCACGAACTGAAGACACCCCTTACGTCTATCCGGGGATTTTCTGAAATACTGTCGGCCGGCATGTTTAAAAATAAGGAAGATGCCCAGCATTTTGGCAGCCGGATCCACGAGCAGGCCGAACGGCTGCTTGCTATGATTGATGAAATCATTCATTTATCCCGTATTGAGGAGCGGCGGAAAGTACAGGAATGCCAGCCTGTCTATCTGGAAGGTATTGTGCAGGATGTCGTAGGATTTATGGAACCGGTCCTTCATGAAAAACAGGTCACTGTCCATTGTGCATTGGAAAAAGTGCCTGTATGGGGAGAAACGGGCCGCCTGAGAGAAGTTGTCATGAATCTCATCGATAATGCCGTAAAATATAACCGGCCCGGCGGTCATGTGTATGTGACCGTCCGCTCTGAAGAACACCGGGTCCTGCTTATCGTCCGCGATACGGGCATCGGCATTCCGGAAGATAAGCAAAAACGCGTATTTGAGCGGTTTTACCGCGCCGATGCCAGCCGATCCCAGGCGATTTCCGGCAGTGGGCTGGGACTGGCCATTGTCAAGCATATCGTAGAACAACATCAGGGGAAGATTTCTCTTCAGAGCAAAGAATGGGAAGGGACGACGATTACTGTTTCATTTCCCCTGTATCATACAAACTAAGGAAAGGCAGATTGAAGGGCATGAAATCATTTGAGTTTCCCTACGGAACTGGAACACAGTCTCTGGTTCTGGACGAACAGCATATACAGTATCACTTCACCAGCACCCAAACAAAAGAAACAGCCCATGAGGAAGAGGCAATCCGCTATTCCCTGCGCCATCCCATAGACAGCCGTCCTCTGGTGGATTGTGTAAAGCCGGGCGGCACGGTCGTCATCATTGTCAGTGATATGACCCGGGCGGTTCATACGGACCGCATGCTGCGGGCTATTGTGGCAGAATTGGAAGAGGCAGGCATTGCTGATGATCAGATTACGGTCCTCGTCGCCCTGGGCACGCATCGCCAACAGACGGAAGAGGAAACGGCGGCCGTATGTGGCCGGGATATGATGCAGCGTCTGAACATCGTCCAGCATGATTGTCATGATGAAAATCAACTCGTATCAGTGGGAACGACATCTTATGGTAATGATGTGAAATTGAACCGCCTGGCTGTAGAAGCCGATACGGTCATCTTGACCGGGGCTGTTTCGTTCCACGATATGGCGGGTTTTGGCGGCGGCCGCAAGGCCGTACTGCCGGGAATTGCCGGCTATGACACCATTATGACTAACCATGCCCTGGCATTGAATCCTGTCTGCCCGTACGGGATGGATTCCCGATGTGATGCGGGAAAACTTTCAGACAATCCCATCCACTGCGATATGATGGAAGGAGCGGCTTTCTTGAAACCGGCCTTTCTCGTCAACCTGGTCCTCACGGCGGAGGGGAAATTACACGATGTCGTAAGCGGCGACTGGCAGACGGCATGGCAGGAAGGATGCCGGCGCCTCCTGGCACTGGACGGCGTACCCATTGAGCATCTGTCGGATGTCGTGATCGGGTCAGCCGGGGGACATCCCAAAGATATCAATTTGTATCAGGCAACCAAGGCTCATATGAATGCCGTTTTTGCTGTAAAGCCGGGCGGTATCCTGATTCTGGCCATGGCCTGCCCCGATATGTATGAACCGGCGGACTTCACGGACTGGTTTTTCCGGGATGACCTCGACGAGGTGCTGTCTGCCGTGCGCCAGCATTTTACCATTCCTGCCTTTTCGGCATATAAGACCCGTTGTCTCATACGGATGATGAAAGAAGTGTACATTGTTACCGACCGGGCCTACTTTGAAGTCATTCGCAGGACCGGAGAAATTCCGGCAGAGACGATGGAAGAGGCCTGGCAGATGGCGCAGAAGACGCTGCAGGCAGAAAACAAGACGGACTATACCGTTACCGTCATGCCCTATGCGGCGGCAACACTGCCGGTCTATCAAAAGCGTGACAGAAGCTGATGAATCCACAGGACGATGTCATACAGATGTAATACCATATAAATAAAATATAGGATAACCAGAGGTGCTGCCCCGGCCGTCCTCTCCCAGTGGGAGAAGACAGTTGGGGCAACATTTTTTTTAGTTTCATGGGATTTTGGGAGACAGTAGGAATGGGATTTTTTTGACAGAATCTTTACATTCTTTACATAGATTCCTTACACGGCCTTGTTACCATAAGGTTGCAATCGAACAAGGAAACCAATTTCCACAAAGGAGACGATTTACGATGAAATGGAAAAAATTAGTTCTCGTAGCCTTAGCCGCTATGATGGTTGTGACGGCTGCCGGATGCGGCAGTTCCGGAGATAAGGATAAGGGTGCTTCTGGCAAGCAGGCAGCTGTTTCCGGCAGTATTACCGGTTCCGGTTCTTCTGCGCTGCTGCCACTGGTTAAAGACGCAGCCGAACAGTTCAAGGCGGGAAATAAGGATGTTACCATTACCCTGAATGCAGGTGGTTCCGGCACGGGTCTGAAACAGGTATCCGATGGATCCGTCGATATGGGCAACTCCGATGTCCCGGCTGAAACGAAACTGGACAAGGCCAAAGCAGAAAAACTGGAAGACCATAAAGTCTGCGTTATGACGGTCGCTACGATTATTAATAAAGATGTAGGAGTAAAGAATCTCACGCGTCAGCAGCTGCAGGATATCTTCACCGCTAAAATTACCAACTGGAAAGATGTTGGCGGCAAAGATATGCCAATCGTTCTCGTAACGCGGCCGAAAACGTCTGGTACACGGGCCCTCTTTAAACAGTATGCCATCAATGGTGCTGAAGAAGCGGACAACAAATCCCTGGAAACAGATAATTCCGGTATTCTCATCCAGAGCGTAGCCCAGAACCCCGGTGCTATTGGTTATGTCGCTCTTCCCTATCTCATCAAAGACAGCAGCGTAGATTCCGTTTCTATCGATGGTGTGGCACCGACGCTGGAAAATACCTATAACGGTACATACAGTGTCTGGGGATATGAACACATTTACACCAGCAAAGAACCGAAAGCAGCTGTTAAAGCCTTTATCGAATTCATCCAGGGTGCCGATTACGGCAAACGGATTGAAGAACTCGGTTATGGTGTAAGCTCCAAGATGCAGACCAAAGAAGTTCACTAAGTACATTCATTCAAATAAGGCGGCGCCGGGTTTTATCATAAAATCCGGCACGCTGTTTCTTATAGGGGGACAGGTTATGAAGGCAATCGATACGGTAGTCCGGAAGGCCCACCGCAACGAGAAGGCAGCCAGGACCTTTATCACGATTTGCGGCATCGGTATGGCACTGGTGCCGCTTCTCATTGGCGCTTTTCTCTTTATTAAAGGCACAGATACATTCTTTACATTCGGTCACAGTGTAACGGAATTTTTATTTTCCGGCCAGTGGAAGCCGAGTGATACGGCAGAAGGCGGCGGACAGGTCGGCGCGGCTATGTTTCTGACCGGTTCACTGGTCACATGTGCACTGGCACTACTTATTTCCCTGCCTTTTAGCATGGCTTCATCCATTTACATGACAGAAATTGCGACGCCTCAGCGCCGCCGTCTGATTCAGCCGGCTATCGAACTCTTTACGGGTATTCCATCGGTCGTATATGGCTTTGTCGGCATGACCGTACTGATTCCGGCACTGCGGAAACTGTTCCCCATGCCTTTTGGCTTTTCCGTATTGGCAGCAGGTATTGTTTTGGCGATCATGATTTTCCCGACCATCACGACTATGGCAGCCGATGCTATGGCAGCCGTTCCCAAGTCCTGGCGGGAAGCGTCGTACGGCCTGGGGGCTACACGCTGGGAAACAATCGCTCATGTCGTTCTGCCTGCAGCCAAGAGTGGCATTTTTACTGGTATCATCCTGGGGCTGGCCAGAGCATTGGGAGAAGCGCTGGCTGTCGCCATGGTCATCGGTCAGATGAAAGTCTTTCCCACATCTCTCTTTTTACCGGCCAGCACGCTGACGACAGCTATATCTGCCGATATGGGTGGTGCCATGGAAGGCGGCGAATATAATGCCGCGCTGTGGACGATGGCACTGGTGCTGTTCCTGTTATCGTTCCTCTTTATCTTTATTATCCATCAAATCAATGCCGCTTCCGAATTAAAAGGAGGCAGAAACTAATATGATCCGTGTTGAAGCAAAAAAAAGAAAAGATGCATGCATGACCCGTATTTTCGTCGCCGGGGCGGCCTTTGCCGTCATTCTGCTCATCGCCTTTGTCTTGTACGTCGTCATCGACGGGGTCAGCGGCATGACGGGAAAGATGCTCTCCTTTGGTCCCCAGGGGCTGGGCAACATGTTCTTTAATACGATTTACCTTGTTTTTCTGGCCCTGGTCGCTAGTACGATTACGGGGATTCCCGCAGGTATTTTTCTGGCTGAATATGCAAAGAAAGGCCGCCTGACCCACTGGGTCCGCATGGCCGTAGAAACGCTGGCATCCCTGCCATCCATCGTCGTCGGCTTGTTTGGCTACCTCGTATTTATCGTCATGACCGGTTCGCAGTGGAACCTGTTTGCCGGCGCACTGGCCGTTTCTATCCTGACATTGCCGCTGGTCACATCGGTTACGGAAGATGCGCTGCGCAATCTGCCGTCCAGTTACCGTAACGGCAGCCTGGGACTGGGGGCTTCCCATTGGCAGACTATCTGGCGGGTCCTGCTACCGGCTTGTTTCCCACGCATTATGACGGGGCTCATCATGGCTGCCGGCCGTGGCTTCGGGGAAGCGGCTGCACTGATGTTTACAGCCGGTATGTCTACGGATATCAACTGGACGAACTGGGATATTACTTCTACATCATGCCCCCTGAATCCGTTCCGGCCCGGTGAAACACTGGCCCTGAATATCTGGGCCCTGCGTACGGAAGCACTTCAGGTCGATGCTGCCCAGCAGGCGGCGGCTTCGTCGGCAATCTTGATGATCATGGTCCTGTCTTTCAGCCTGGCAGCCCGGTATCTGAGCTACCGTATCGACAAAAAAATGGGAGGAAATAAATAATGGCAGAAATGACGAAAACACTGACCGGCTTCGCCGCTGCGGAAATTGAAAAAAAACAGGGAGCAGTACGGGCACAGGAACAAGCTGTAGCACAGGAAGCTGCTGGCACAGCGGAATATACATTTGACGTTACCGATATGGATTTGTTCTATGGTGATTTCCAGGCGCTGAATAGTATCAGTATGAAAATAAAAAAACATGAAATCACTGCCCTCATCGGACCTTCCGGCTGCGGAAAATCGACGTTTTTGAAAACACTGAATCGCATGAATGACTGGGTGGAGGGATGTCGTGTCACCGGTAAAATTCTCTTTGAAGGCAAGGATATCTTCAAGGAAGTCGATCCTCTGGCTCTGCGCTATCGGGTTGGCATGGTCTTCCAACAGCCGACACCGTTCCCGAAGAGCATCTATGAAAACATTGCTTATGGCCCTCGTATCCAGGGTATCAAAGATAAAAAGAAACTCGATGAAATCGTAGAAAAGAGCCTGCGTCAGGCAGCCTGCTGGGATGAAATGAAGGACCGTCTCCAGAAGAGTGCCCTTGGACTTTCCGGCGGCCAGCAGCAGCGTCTGTGCATTGCCCGCACGCTGGCAGCTGACCCGTCGGTCATTCTCATGGACGAACCGACGTCGGCACTGGACCCGATTTCCACACAGAAAATCGAAGATCTGGCACTGGAATTAAAAGAAAATTATACCATCGTCATCGTAACGCACAGCATGCAGCAGGCACGTCGTATATCCGATAAGACAGCGTTTTTCCTTTTGGGGGAACTGATTGAATTCAATAATACGCTGGATATGTTCACCAATCCGTCCAATCCGAAGACGGAAGAATACATTACAGGCCGGTTCGGCTAAGAGGGGAGCGTCTATACATTATGTTAGAAGTTTACGAGAAATCCGTGACGGAACTGCGCAATGAAATGATCGAATTAGGCATAAAAGTGGAGCAGGCCGTCGATAATGCCTGGAAAGCACTGGAACAGAAAGACATCGAACTGGCTAACCGGATTTATAACGGCGATGATGAAATCGATACGATGGTCAGGGACTGCATGAAAAAAGACCTGACGATCAGCATGATGCAGGGCCCTGTTGCAGCCGATTACCGCGCTCTGATGGCTACATTGAAAATCCTTTCCGATCTGGAACGGATAGCTGATCACTGTGCCGATATCAGCCATTATGTCATCCATCTGGAAAAAACGCACCATAATGTACCCCTGCCGGCAGGTCTCAGAGAAATGTATGGCGTCATGTCGTCTATGGTCAGCGATGTCATCGATTTTTATAAAGAAAAAGGATCAGCTGGCCGTGCCGGGATGATGCGTGACAAGGATGATATTGTCGATATGGCATTTAATTCTATCATGGCAGAAATCTCTAAAGAAATTACAGCCCATCCGGAAAACTCCCGTGATTATATCGCCATCGTCCTGGTGGTGAAATATATTGAACGCATGGCCGACCATGCCAACAACATTGCCGAATGGCTCATATACCGCGATACGAACGAACTGCGCATATAGTATTTCGTTTGTTTTATACCGTAAGAAGGGCTGTCACACGAAACAATTCTGCTTCGTGTGACAGCCCTTTTGATGTAATCCGATTAATATTCCGGTGGCAGTGTGTTTTTTGTGTGGGGAATTCCCATGGACGATTTCTGTATATCATCATCTTTGGCAGCCGGGCGGGTAAAACCCTGTCCTACGACTTCTGATGCGTCGCTGATGATCATGAATGCCTGGGGATCCAGTTTGTTTACCAGTTCTTTTACCTTAGATACTTCCGTCAGTTTAATGATGGCATAGACAATCTGCTTATCCTGCATCGTATAAGCACCCTGACCATGGAGATACGTGGCGCCATGACCGGTATAGCGCATCAGGACCTGGGCAATCATGCTGGCCCGGTTTGAAATGATGACGACCGATTTGCGCTGTTTGAGCCCGACGACGACTTTGTTGGTGACAAAGGCAGAAATATAGACTCCGACGAAGGTCAGGACAGCCAGTTCCAGCGTGAATAAGTAAGCTGCAAAAATGAGGATGAAGCCGTTGAGAATCATGACGACATTCCCCATTTCCAGGGAATAATATTTTTTCACGATGGCTCCGACGACATCCAGGCCGCCGCTGTTTCCGTTGTACTTGTAAATGATTCCCATGCCGAGACCGTTTACGGCGCCGCCGGTAATGGCGGAAATAATCGGGTCCTTGACAAGCATCAGGTCGGTCAGAAAGGCCGTGGCATCGAAGGCAATGGAAATAACAATCGTTCCGACAATACTGAGTATCGTATACTGACGGCCCATGAACTTGTAACAGGCTGCCATGATTGGTATATTCAGGATGAACATGCCGATACCGATGGGAAGACCTGTCAGGTAATAAATGAGAATGGAAATACCGCCAATTCCTCCGCTCAGGAGATGGTGGGGAATGAAAAATGCCGTGACCCCCGCTGCGGCGATAAAGCTTCCAATGATGGTGGCGATGTACGGAATCAGAAACTCTTTCAAATTGAAATCTTCTTTTACTTTCATGATGCCTCCCTGATCTGAATAGTTGAAAGTACGTTGTAAAATGCGAAAAAAAACATTATAATGAAGATTACAATACAGGCATTGTATGTATACGTATGCCCGCCGGTACACGGCCTGTCACATGGATATCCGGCTGTCTCATCATTATAGCATACGTAAGTTTTAATTCAACACAAAAAAATGTAAATCCCAATAGAAAAATACGGCGTATCATGGACAGAGAACAGGAGATATAACATGATAGAAGAAAAAGCATATGGAAAAATCAATCTGGCGCTGCAGATTACGGGCAGACGTGAAGATGGATACCATGACATTGACACGGTATTCCAGTCTATCGGCCTGTGTGACACGATTCAGCTGGAACAAGCGGATTCTTTGGAAATTTCCTGCTCTGAACCAGCTCTTCCCTGTGACCAGTCTAACCTGGCCTACAAGGCGTATGAAGCGCTGAGGCCGTATTGCAAGGGCAGGGCAGGCGTCCGTATCCATATTATCAAGAAAATCCCTATCGCTGCCGGATTGGCCGGTGGCAGTACCGATTGTGCCGCTGTTCTGCGTGGCCTGAACCGGCTCTGGCACCTGGGTCTTTCCTACGACCGTTTGTGTCATATCGGCGCACGTCTCGGTGCAGACGTTCCCTTTTGTATCCGCGGTGGTACGGCCCGCGGTACGGGCATTGGGGAAATACTGAAAAAACTGCCTTCGCTGCCAGACTGGCCTGTACTCATCGTCCATCCACATATTGCCGTTCATACGGGTAGAGCGTACAGCCTGTTTGATTCCCAGCCTGTACGTTCTCCGGTCGATATCAATGCCCAGGAAGAAGCCGTACGGGCCGGCCTGTTGGAACGGGTTACGTCGGCACTGGGAAATACCTTTGAAGAACTGGTCATTCCCGACGTGCCGGAAATCAGCCGGTTCAAACAGTTATTGCGCAAAGAAGGACTGAAACCGCTCATGTCAGGCAGTGGCCCGACTCTCTTTGCACTCGTTCCGCCTTCTCTGAAACATCATGAGGTTGCGGGACGGCTGCGGCAGCTGGCAGGTGATGCCGATATCTTTACCAGTACATTAGTTACGGGGGATTGAATACGATGGAAACGAATACAAGACATACAAAGCTGGAACCGATTAAATTAGATGCGTATAAACCACTGCGCGAAGTCGTCAGTGAGTCATTGCGCAAAGCGATTAAAGATGGTGTTTTAAAACCGGGCGAACGGCTCATGGAAATCCAACTGGCCGATGAACTGGGGGTCAGCCGCACGCCTATCCGGGAAGCCATCCGCAAACTGGAGCTGGAAGGGTTTGTCGTCATGGTGCCGAGACGCGGTACCTATGTGGCTGATATTTCTCTCAAGGATATTGCCCAGGTCTTTGAAATCCGCAGTGCTCTCGAAGAATTGTCGGCGGGGCTGGCGGCAGAACGGATTACACCCGATGAACTGGAGGACCTGGAACGGATACTCGTAGAAATTAACGAGTATATTGCCAATGATGATTTCGATAAGATCGTCGATGCCGACATCCGATTCCACGACGTTCTGTACCATGCCAGCCGCAATAACCGGCTCGTCGATATACTGAATAACCTCAGGGAACAGATGCTGCGTTTCCGTTCTATTTCCATGCACTATCCGGGACGCCTGGCAGCAACCTGGGAAGAACACCGGCAGCTCGTGGAAAATATAGCCAACCACAATAGTGCACAGGCGCGTAAAATTGCGAAAAAACATATGGAAAATTCTGAAAAAACACTGCTCAAAGGCATCAGCAAGGATGAGGAATCGGCCCGCTGGGTACACGAACTGTTTCCTCATTCTCCTGAAGAGCATTCGTAACAGGCAGGTGTGACGCTCATGCATCAGTTGACTCATTGTTTGAAAACATTCCGGCATAAGTTTGACCGCGATGACGATTTTGAAGAATTTCTCTTTATTCTGGCATTTATGCTGTTTGTATTGTTATTTGTCCGGGTCCTGGTGGCCATATATATGGGACATTGGGGGTTATTTGAATGAAGACATATGTATTGCCCTATGGAAAAGGAAATCAAAAGGCAGATATACCGGAAGACCATGTATTATATGATTTGCATGGCCCTCATGCGGAAGCCGTTGAGGACGAAGAACAGGCTGTACGGGAGGCCCTGCGTCATCCCATTGACTGCCAGCCTCTGGATGATATCATACAGCCGTCCGATACGGTCTGCATCGTCGTCAGTGATATAACCCGGCTGGTTCATACGGACCGCATGCTGCTCGTACTGGTGCAGGAATTGAACCGTATTGGCGTACAGGACCATCAGATCACGGTCCTCGTTTCCCAGGGAACCCACCGGGCTCACACGGAACAAGAAAATGAAATAGTCTGCGGCAGCGATATGGTGCGCCGCCTGCACATAGTCCAGCATGACTGCCATGATGCCAGTGCCCTGACCTGCGTGGGCCGTACGAGCTTTGGTAATGATGTCTATATCAATTCCCTGGCGGCAAAGGCCGATAAACTGATCCTGACGGGAGCCGTTTCCTTCCATCCCATGGCCGGATTTGGCGGCGGGAGGAAAGCCGTATTGCCAGGGATTGCCGGCTTTGATACGATTATGCGCAATCACTCCCTGGCTCTTTCAGAGGTTCCGGGCGGTGGCTGTCATCCCGGTTGTCATGCCGGAGCTCTAGAGGGAAATCCCTTCCATGAAGATATGAAGGAAGCCTGTGCCATGGTCCGGCCCGACTTTCTCATCAATACCGTATTTACACCTGACGGGGATTTATATGAAGTCGTAGCCGGTCACTGGAATACAGCATGGGAAAAAGGATGCCGTGATTTGCTTCGTATAGGGAGTGTACCGATACAGAAACTGGCTGATGTGACTATAGCGTCTGCCGGCGGATATCCCAAGGACCTGAATTTGTATCAGTCTGTGAAGGCGCACATGAATGCCGTCCTGGCGACTAGACCGGGAGGAATACTCATCTTTACACTGGAATGTCCTGACATTCAGGAACCGGCTATTTTTACGGACTGGTTTTTCCGCAATGACCTGGATGTGTGCGAATGCGAACTGCGTAATCAGTTCCTCATGCCCGGATTCGTTGCCTTTAAGGCACGCTGCATCATTCAGTCGATGAAGGCCGTATACGTCGTGACACGGAAAGAAAATTTTGATGTCATCCGGCGAAGCGGCCAGATTCCGGCGGCTACGCTGGAAGAGGCCTGGCAGATGGCCCGGACCGTCTTGGAAGAGGAGGGATGCCGTGATTATGGCGTTACCATCATGAGTCATGCGGCGGCTACACTTCCTGTGCTATGTAATATTGATACGTAATAGAAAGGATATACACTTATGAAATATAATCCCGTAACCGGCGATGTGATACAGGCACTGCAGCAGATCACCGGAGAAAAATATGTCAAGACCGATCCGGATGTACTGGCGGCCTATCAGTCTGATGAAAGCCTGGCTCCCGATATGTGGCATCTGCCGGAAGTCGTCGTAGCGCCGGGAAGCACGGAAGAAGTCGCGCGTATCATGGAGGTGGCGAACCAATACAAGATACCCGTCACTCCGCGCAGTGCCGGGACCAGTGTCAGCTGCGGGGCCGTTCCCGTCTGTGGAGGCATCGTCCTTCTGATGGAACGGATGAACCGCATCCTGGAAATTAACGAAGACGGCATGTATCTCGTCGCCCAGGCCGGGGCCCGCACGTTAGACATACAAAATGCAGCCAAGGCCAGAGGACTGATGTATGCCGGGGACCCGTGCAGTGCAGACAGCTGTCTCATCGGAGGCAATCTGGCTACTAATGCCGGCGGAAATAAGGCCGTCCGCTATGGAACGACACGACATCAGGTCTATGCCATTGAAGTCGTTTTACCCAACGGTAAAATCACACATCTGGGAGCACCCTTAAAAAAATGCTCAACCGGGTATTGCCTGGACCAGCTGATTATCGGGTCGGAAGGTACGCTGGGCATCATTACCCAGGTCACACTCAAGCTGGTGCCGCTCTGCCCGTACAAGCTGGACGTGCTGGCTGTCTTTACGGATCTTGCCAAGGCGACGGCCCTGGTGCCGAAACTGGTAAAGGCCGGACTCAATCCGACGTCTGTAGAATTTATGGATAACAACTTCGTCCGCCGGGCCAGTGATTATAGTGAATTGCGCCTGCCCCATTATGAAGACGGGTTCTATGATATTATTTCTATCGAAACGTTCAGTGAAGCAGAACTCGATGCCAAGATGGATATACTGGCATCTATCTGTGAAAAAGCAGGTGCTACGGACGTGGTGGAAGCCGATGACCGTGTCTGGAAAGTACGCCGCAATTGCTTGGAAAGTACGCGGGCGTTGTCGAAAGTGGCTACGTCCGAAGATCTGGTCGTGCCGGTGCCTAAAATTGCAGAGTGCATCCAGACCTTAGTGGCAGAAAGTAAAAAATACGATTTCCTTCTGTTCTGTCTGGCTCATGCCGGTGATGGAAACCTTCACTTCCAGATTATGAAGCGCGATATGAGCGACGAAGAATGGAAAAAACAAGTAGCCGCTTTCCGTGACTTTGCCTATCCCTATGTCTATAAACTGGGGGGACGCCTTTCAGGGGAACATGGCATCGGATACAAGCGGATGCCCTATCTGGAACGATGTGCCGATCCGGTTGAACTGGAACTGATGAAAACCATTAAACGGGCACTCGACCCCAACGATATCTTAAACCCCGATAAAGTCATCCATATAGAAGAATAAACATAGCAAGATAAAGAGGCATCTCATTACGTCTTGAACGCGAGGAGATGCCTCTTTTGTCATAGGACAAGATTTTTTAAATCAGCATGCATGTCTTCTTTGAGCAGGTCCATATTCTTTCGCAGCCGTTCATACCGGAACGCACAGTAATCGAGAAAATCATCGCCATTATAGTGGCGTATGAGGGCCCAGTTTGTCCATAGGAAATCCTGTTCCAGCATGGAAATCTTAATTTTCATCAGTTCGTCATCGGAGACAGGACGCTGGAAATAGTGCTGCAGCAGATAGTCTATAGCGAAAGCAGGGAGTCGGGACTCCAGTATATAACCGGCGATATCCCAGTACAGACTGTTCATGCCGGCATATTCCCAGTCGATGAGATAGGCATCTCCCGTCGTCATGCTGACGAGAAAATTTTCCGGGACCGTATCATTATGACAGGGGACGAGGACAGGAGAGGCGTCGTACGTATCCTGCCAGGTGAATAACTGTTCTTTAATGACATTGTGATCGGTAAATAATTCACCGTGCTGTTCCTTTATGATTTCTTCGTATTTCGATAGTTCTGACAGCCAGTCAAAACGGTTGGGAAAGGGATTTGTCAATTGATGGACTTGTTTCATGAGTGAGACGACAATTTGTATATTTTCTTTCAGCTGCGGTCCCGTCTGGGAGAGGTTACGGCTGCCCGGCACGTAGGTCGTGATTTTGATACCGCTTTTGGCATCAAAATACAGGCACGGGCAGTTGATACCGGCCTGGGAAGCCTGGATATTGTTTTCCAGTTCCGTCTGGCGGTCGATTATCCGTTCTGTCATGCCGCCGGGCTGGCGTATGACATAGTCCTTGCCGTGGATATTCATGATGTAATTGTAATTTGTCAGGCCGCCGGCGAACCGTGATTTGTCAAAGCGCAGCGTTTCGTCATGAAAGAAGCGCCGCAGCGTGAGCTGTATGAGTTCTTCTATTTGCATGGTATACTCCTCGGATGCTGTAATGGGAATAAACGGTATGAGGGACTACTTGTCCTTATTCTTCTGACGAAACGTTTTTGGCGTAATTTTCATCTGATTAATAAACACGCGGTTAAAATACGATTGATCGGAATATCCGCACAGTGATGAGATGTGGCAGATCGATTCATCGGTGGTCGTCAGCAGTTTACAGGCATACTCGATTTTCAGGCGGTTGATATAATCGATGCAGCTGATGCCTACTTCTTTTTTAAAAATGCGGCTCAGGTACTGGGGATTCATGTAGACGTGTTCTGATACATCTTTTAACGATAATTTTCTCTTAAAATTGTCCTGGATATAATGGATGGATTTATCAATGACTTCCATGTGAGCCGAATCCTTCGGCAGGGGGATGACCGGCGTCGTCAGTTCCACCGGATTGCTGCCGGCGGGCATGACTGTGCTGGCAGCCAGAATCGTCTGGATGGACTGACGTATTTCTGAAGGCCGGATGGGCTTGAGCAGATATTCCCGTACCTGGAGGCGGATTGCCTGCTGGGCATAGGAAAAATCTGAACAGGCGGATAGTATGATGACCGCTGCCTGGGGACAAAACTGGCGTATAACCGTCAGGGCTTTCATGCCATCTAATTCAGGCAGCCACACGTCCATCAGGATGATATCGGGCTTTGTTTCCCTGGCGGCTTCGATGGCCTGCGTCCCAGTAGTACACGTTATGATATGGCACTGTCCCCGCATCTCTTCTTCAACGATTTCTTTCAGGAACTGTTGTTCCAGTATTTCATCTTCTACGATTAAAATAGTATGCATAGGCTCACCCCTTATTGCCTGATGGGGAGATAAATGGCAATGGTCGTTCCACTGAAATCGGATTGTCTGACCGTAAGGCCGTAAGGCGTGCCGAAATAATGACGGATGCGGTTGTGCGTACTGAGCAGGCCGATTCCTGATTTAGCATGAGTCTTGATGCGGGAATAATCGCCATCGGCTATGAGGCTTAATATTTCCGGAGGAAAGCCGTATCCGTTGTCGTTGACGAATAAGGTGAAATCCTCTCCCTGTTTACGGGCCGTGATGCGTATGTTCCCGCCATTGCATTTGGGCGTGACACCATGAAGCAGGGCATTTTCCACGAGGGGCTGGAGAATCATGTTGGGAATCTGGTACTGCTGCATCTCATCGGGAATGTTGATTTCATATTCGAGGCGGTCTTTAAATCGTATTTTCTGGATGTAAAGGTATTTCTTGATGTTTTCCAGCTCTTCTGAAAGAGGATGGAGTTCGTTGTCCTGCTTTAAATTATAGCGCAGCAGGTCCGAAAGGCAGTATATCAGTTCTTCCGTTTTCCGCGACTTTTCGTAATAAGCTACGCGGGCAATGGTATTCAGGGTGTTAAATAAAAAGTGAGGATTGACGACGAGAAAACTATTTTTTGTTTCCAAATCGATGATTTTCCTCTCTAACAGTTCTTTTTCCAGAGAAAGCCGTCCGGCCTGGGTATCCGACGTTTTCAGGTCTTCGGCCAGGTTGTGGGCAATGTACTGGGCCATGCGTTCGTAAGTCGTAATCTGCGCCTGGGCCATACTTTGGATGCGGCCGATGGCTTTAGCTACTTCCTGGGGTTCTATTTTCTTTGACTTCGCCAACTGACCGGCGTTCAGCATATACTTGTGATACACAAATTGTTCTTCATATATCTGGCCCCCAAGGAGGAATAACTGGAGGCCGGCAGAACCGGTGTGAATAGGAATGACAAAATTATACAATCCACAGTGGCAGGTAAATCGGGTAATCGTGTTATCTGGTGCGACACAATGATTGTGATAATCTTCACATATATAATCCCGCCGACGCTGGCAGATTTTTTTGCAGAAGTCTGGTGACGGGTTTAATTCAACAATTGTATTGCCATCTGCTGTTACCAGCTGCAGGGGAATTTTCGAAAGCGATAATAAATTGTTTAATTTACGTAAGCTGCATCTAATGCGCTCCAGTAACAAATTTTTTTCATCTAACGGTATATTCATCACAATATCCCTTCTGACACGGTAAATCCGTGTCTATTTTTTGTTTGGTTACGATTCTGCAGGAATTCTTCTTATCTATTATACAAAAAAATCTGTGAGTATACTGATTTTTTAATACATTTTTGCATAAATAGTATGAATAATATAAAAAGTCTTCTTTGTACAATTTTCACAAAAGTAACAATTATAACAAGTAAAAAAAATCACATAGACAGCTCCTGATTTTTCAATAAAAAATCATACGGGCATGCTAGAATAGACACATCGCAAAAACGCATATTACATATGAGGTGTAATAATGATATAAAAATTAATAAGACCTTTGCATTTTTTAAGTTTAACTCGAAGAGGAGCAAAAAGGTTATGAAATATTACGGAGAAGAAGCATTGGGCCTTGTTGAAACGAGGGGTATGGTGCCAGCCATATATGCCCTCGATGTCATGTGCAAATCGGCAGATGTCGTCCTTGTATCGTATGAAAATATAGGATCCGGCCTGGTTACGGTTCTGGTAAAAGGAGATGTCGCTGCCGTGCGGACAGCCGTAGAACGGGGCGCAGAAGCTGCTGCCAGCATTGGCACCCTGACTGCACAAAATGTCATGCCCCGCCCGGTGGGACGTGTGGGAACGATTGTTTCTGTACATGATATAGATACGCAGTAAAGGAGAACCGGACACATGGAACGAAAAAGAGATGCTTTGGGATTCATTGAAACATGCGGCCTGGTTTCTGTACTGGAAGCGGCAGATGCCATGTGCAAAGCGGCCGATGTAGAACTGATTGGATATGAAAATACGGCTTCCGGACTGATTTCTGTCGTCGTCCGCGGAGATGTCGGCGCTGTCCAGTCAGCTGTCGATGCCGGTGTGAAACGGGCAGAAGAGGTAGGTAAGGACCAGGTATACAGCCACGTGGTCATACCGAGCCCGCATCCGGATGTAGAAAAAATCGTTTCTAAATATGTGCTTGATTGGTGAGTACAGGAAGTAAAGTGGTGAACGGAATGAACAGACTCGACTATGATTTATGTTCTATGCAGGAAGCGCGGATCCTCATTGAAAATGGCCGTGATGCCCAGCGTATGCTGGCTTCTTTTTCCCAGGACCGGCTCGATGACATCGTCGCTGCCATGGCGGAGGCCGTGTATCCTCATGCCAAAGAACTGGCCCTCCTGTCAGCTGAAGAAACGGGATTTGGCCGCTGGGAAGATAAATACATTAAAGACATATTCGCCAGCCGCTATGTCTGCCGTCATATGAAGGGAATGAAGGCCGTTGGCATCATAGCTGAAGATGCAGAAAAGAAAACACTCGATATCGGTATCCCCGTTGGAGTCATTACCGCTCTGCCACCGTGCACCAGCCCCGTTTCTACGACAGTCTATAATGCACTCATTGCCATAAAATCGGGCAATGCCATTATTTTCTCACCCCATCCGAGGGCACAAAAAGTAATCGGGCGGACACTGGACATCCTCATAGATGCCGGAATCAAAGCGGGGATGCCCGAATGTGCCGTAGAATACCTCAGGACTGTTACCCTGAGCGGTACGAAAGAGATGATCTATCATAAAGATACATCGCTGATCCTGATTACCAGTGTTCCCAGACTGCTCCCACTGGTACATGCATCGGGAAAACCGGCTATTTACGGCGGTCCCGGCAATGGACCGGCCTTTATAGAAAAGACGGCTGATGTAAAAAAAGCAGTCCGGGACATCGTATTCAGCCGCACCTTTGATAACGGTATTATTTCAGCGGCAGAGCAATCCATCGTCGCTGAAGAATGCATAGCAGAAGACGTACGTCAGGAACTGAAACATCAGGGGGCGTACTTTCTGAATGAAGAAGAAACAGAAACAATCGGCAAGGCACTATTCCATCACGACGGCAGTATCAACCTGCAGTACGTCGGACGGCCGGCTGCGGAAATTGCCAGTATGAACGGTATTGCCGTACCGGCCGGGACGACCGTACTCATTTCTGAGCAGAAGTACGCCGATCTCTGCAATCCCTATGCCCGGGAGAAATTGTGTCCTGTCCTGGCATTTTATGTAGAAAGAGATTGGAGAAATGCCTGTGAAAAATGCATTGAACTCCTGTGCAATAAAGGGCTGGGCAATATGTTGGTCATTCATTCGCAGAATGAAGAAGTCATCCGGGAATTTGCCCTGAAAAAACCTGTTTCCCGCGTACTGGTCAATACGCCGGCAACGGTCGGCGGCATGGGAGCGACAACTAATCTGTTTCCTGCCTTTACTTTAGGACTGGGAGCGGCCGGCGGCACCATAACGTCGGATAACGTATCGCCCATGAATCTGATTAATATCCGAAAGGTTGGATATGGTGTCCGTAACCTGGGCGAACTGGTACAGGATATTACCGGAACCGGCCAGATGCAGCAGCGGACGAACCCGGCCCAGATAATGGACCGGATGAGGAATGAACAGGAAAAAGCAGCCGTTTCAGGCCTGATAGAAGAAATCGTGAGTGAATTGAAAAAACAAGGGATATATGGAGGCGATAGATAAATGAAAGAATTTGAGATCAAGCCCAGAATCTATTTCGACGAAGGCTCCCTCGAATATTTACGCGAAGTAAAGAGCAAGAATGCATTTATCCTGTCTGATGGCATCATGGAAAAATTAGGCTATCTGAAGCAGGCTGTTGATTTTCTTGAATCGGCCGGTGTCCAGTGTGATGTATATACCAATATCAAACCGGAACCGGACTTGTTGGCAGTCATGGATTCGCTGGAACATTACATGGTACATCAGGGGCATACGGTCATCGCCCTCGGCGGCGGGTCTGCCATGGATACAGCCAAGGCTATGATTTATTTTCTCCATCAGGCCGTGTCCAAGACCGGTAAATCCTTTAATAAACCTCAGTTCATAGCCATTCCGACGACGAGCGGTACCGGATCGGAAGTGACGGATTTTTCCGTTATTACTATTAATGGAAAGAAGACGGCATTGATTGATGATCTCATGGCACCGGATATTGCCATCCTCGATTCCACCTGCACGAGAAGCCTGCCGCCACAAGTCATTGCCGACACGGGACTGGATGCGCTGGTTCACGCAGTAGAAGCGTATGTATCCAATAAAGCAACGGACTGTACGGACGCTCTGGCTGAAAAGGCCGTTTATATCCTCTGCCATAACCTGGTCCGTTTTTATCGTAATTCAGAAGATAAGGATGCACGGGAATGCATCCAGCGTGCATCCTGTCTGGCCGGTATGGCTTTTACTAATGCCAATCTGGGAATTACCCACAGTATGGCCCACGCGTTCGGCGGCACATTCCACCTCTCCCACGGCCGTTCCAATGCTCTTTTGATGGAGAAAGTCATCGAATATAATGCCAATCTCAAAGATACATCGGATCAGCAGGTTGCGGCCAAGTACGGCCAGCTGGCACGGATCCTGGGACTTCCTGCCCGGACGACCCGCGAAGGGTATGTCAACTTTCTGCAGGCTGTACGCCAGCTGAAACGAGATTTGCATATTCCAGCGTCTATCAAAGCGGCGGGGATTCAGGAAGAGGAATTCATGGCTGCGACAGGGAAGATGGCGGAACAGGCCCTGGCAGACCGCTGCACGCCGTCGAATCCCCGTACACCTGCAAAGGAAGATATTATAGCTATTTATAAAGCGGCTTATTAAGAGAGAAAGTGAGGGAATATACATTGGACGAAAAAGAATTCTCCAGTAAATTTGCACAGGCGACGGCCCATTTGTCGCCCGAAGAAAAGAAAGCAGTTATGAAATTGTTTGCTGGTATCTCTGCGCAGCTTTCAGGCGGCAAAGCCAGTGTGGCAGTCACGGCTCCGGCAACACAGACGTTCCATAATGCTGTCGATGACGATGAAGAAATTACCGGTCTGACACCACGACTGGAAAGGCTGAAAGCGGCCTATCTGAAAGTAAAGCCCAGCGTTTCCGTACAGCGTGCTGTCGTTACGACGGAAGTGTACCGGAACAATGCCGGCCTGCCGCTGAAGATGCTTCGCGCCCTGGCTTTTAAAAAAGCCTGCGAAACGGCACCGCTTCTCATTCAGCCTGATGAACTGATCATCGGTCATCCCTGTGGCCGTCCCCGCGCCGGCAGTGTTTCTCCGGAAATTGCATGGCGCTGGATCCGCGACGAACTGGATACCATGTCTACCCGGCCTCAGGATCCGTTCCAGATCAGCGAGGAAGATAAACGGACGCTGCGGGAAAAAGTATTTCCCTTCTGGGAAGGCCGCAGCCTCGATGAAATATGCCAGAAACAATATGAAGATGCCGGCGTATGGTCTTTTTCCGGCGAATCCTTCGTCAGCGATCTGTCTTATCATCAGGTAAATGGCGGTGGCGACACCTGCCCGGGTTATGATGTCATCCTGGTAAAAAAGGGTGTCAACGGCGTGCGGCAGGAAGCTGTTGAAAAGCTGAAGACGCTCAATATGGACCGGCCGAAAGACATTGATAAAATTTACTTCTATAAAGCCGAAATCATGGTCTGTGACGGTGTCCTTGCCTATGCTAAACGCCTTTCTGATTATGCCAAGCAGCTTGGCGATCAGGAAAGCAATCCCCAGCGCCGCCAGGAATTATACCAGCTGTCGGATATTATGGCCCATGTACCGGCCAATCCGCCCCGTACCTTCCATGAAGGGCTCCAGTCTGTATGGACCATGGAATCTCTGTTCAACATTGCTGAAAACCAGACGGGTATTTCCCTGGGCCGTCTCGACCAGTACTTATATCCCGTCTACAAAGCGGATCGTGAAGCCGGACGCATTACGAAAAAAGAAGCTTTTGAACTGTTATGCTGCTTCATCATCAAATGCTCGGAAGTCATGTGGCTTTCCAGCGAAGCAGCGGCAAAATATTTTGCCGGTTATCAGCCTTTCGTAAACTGCACCATAGGTGGTCAGAAACGGACTGGCGGAGATGCCTGCAACAATCTGACTTATCTCATCATGGATGCCGTCCGCTTCATTAAGATGTATCAGCCATCCCTGGCCTGCCGGATTCATAATCAGTCGCCGCAGAAATACATGAAGAAAATCGTCGATGTCGTCCGCGCCGGCATGGGCTTCCCGGCCTGCCATTTTGATGATACGCATATCAAGATGATGCTGGCAAAAGGGTTCTCCCTGGAAGACGCCCGCGATTACTGCCTCATGGGATGTGTTGAACCACAGAAATCAGGCCGCATTTATCAGTGGACCTCGACAGGCTACACCCAGTGGCCCATTGCCATTGAATTCGTATTTAACCACGGCGTCATGAGATGGCATGGTACGAAGCAGGGCCTTGACCTGGGCGATCTCAGTCAGTTCAAGACCTATGAGGATTTCGATAAAGCCGTAAAAAAACAAATTCAGCATATTATCCGCCTTTCGGCTATCGGCACGGTCATCAGCCAGCGGGTACACCGCGATTATGCGCCAAAGCCGTTCATGTCCAGCCTCGTCGAAGGATGCATGGAAAAAGGTCTGGATGTTACTGAAGGCGGCGCTATGGTCAACAGCGGCCCAGGTCTCATTTTCTCCGGCCTCAGCACGTACGCCGATTCTATGGCTGCCATCAAGAAGCTGGTATACGATGATAAAAAATATACACTGGAACAATTCAAGGAAGCACTGGATGCCAACTTTGAGGGCTTTGACCAGCTGAGGACAGACTGCATGAATGCACCGAAGTTCGGGAATGACGACAATTATGTCGATTCTATCGCCGCCGATATTGTCAACTGGACGGAAGATGAACATAATAAATTCGATATGCTCTATGCCAAGTTCAGTCATGGTACATTGTCTATTTCCAATAACACTCCTATTGGCGAGCTTACCGGTGCGACGCCGAACGGGCGCCTGGCCTGGACACCGCTTTCAGACGGTATCAGTCCGACCCAGGGTGCCGATAAACTGGGCCCGACGGCTATCATCAAGTCGGTCAGCAAGATGAATTGTGACGCCATGACCATCGGCATGGTTCATAATTTCAAGCTTCTCAAAGGCATACTGAAAACGCCGGAAGGGGAAAACGGCCTGATTACGCTGTTGCGTACGGCGTCGATTCTCGGAAATGGACAGATGCAGTTTAGTTATGTCGATAATGAAGTGCTCAAGAAGGCGCAGAAAGAACCGGACAAGTACCGGGATCTGATTATCCGTGTTGCCGGCTACAGTGCGTACTTCGTCGAATTGTGTAAAGAAGTACAGGATGAAATTATCAGCCGTACCATGCTGGATCATTTCTAAACCTTACGACCGGAAGACTGGCGGTCCGGTTTTCTGGACCGGGCCGCAGGTTCCGGAATGTATGGCCGATAATTCCTGAAGGGAAAGTGTGAGTATGAGATTACAACAGTTCCGGAGATTGGAACGAAAAGCAAGAATCTTCAACATGCAGAAATATTCCATCTATGACGGACCTGGCATACGCACCATCATATTTTTTAAAGGCTGCCCGCTGCGATGCCGCTGGTGTGCCAATCCGGAAGGACTGGAGCGGAAGTACCAGGTTATGTTCCAACAGGAATTGTGCATTCACTGCGGCAAATGTGTTCCCGGCTGCCCCGTACAGATTCATTATTTAGATGAATCGGGTGACAGGCCGGAGCATAAATTACACCGCGATATAGACTGTATAGGCTGCCGGACTTGTGAAAGCGTTTGTCCCAGACAGGCTCTCAACGTAGTGGGCCGGGATCTGACTCTGACGGAGGTGTTGGATTTTATTCAGCAGGATGCCGCCTTTTACCGGAGTTCTGGCGGCGGTGTTACATTGAGCGGCGGTGAAGTATGTATGCAGCCAGCCTTTGCGGCCAATCTTCTCATGGAATGTAAAAAACTGGGCATTAATACGGCCATCGAAACCTGCGGGTATGCCGGGCTCGATGCTCTGCTGGAAATAGCCCGGTTCAATGATTTATTCTTATACGATATTAAAAATATTGATTCAGACCAGCATGAGATGCTGACCGGGGTGCGGAACGAAAGGATACTCCACAATCTGACAGAACTGATAAACCGGGGTTACCGGGTCAAAGTCCGCATGCCTATGATAAAAGGGCTGAACACGTCAGAAGATGTCATCCGCCGGGCCATGGAGTTTTTAAAACCTTTCCAGGGACGACCGAATTTTCTCGGTGTAGACCTCCTGCCCTATCATAAGCTGGGAGTCAACAAGTATAAACAGCTTGGCAAACCCTATGGCATCGAAGAAGATGTATCCATGACCAAAGAAGATCTGGACCGCATCGAAAGCTGGATTACAGAGTATGGTATGGATGCCAATGTCATCAGGCATTAATGCCAGATGGAGGCGTGCCTATGACTAATGAATTTGAAAATAAGACGCGCATTATTCAGGAATATGTCCCCGGAAAACAGGTAACACTGGCCCACGTGATTGCCTCTCCGGTCGAAGATATTTACGAGCGGCTGGGCATTGAAGGAAAAGGGGCTATCGGTATTGCCACACTGACTCCCTGTGAGACAGCGATTATTGCGGCCGATATAGCGACTAAGGCGTCGGATGTGGAAATCGGTTTTCTGGACCGCTTCACGGGCTCGTTGGTGATTTCCGGAGATGTAGCCAGTGTGGAGACGGCCATGAAGGCCATAAATACGACACTGGAAACACTATTGGGATTCACACCTGCCAGGATTACACGGACATGAAGAAGCGCATCATGATTATAGGCGCAGGACAGTCGGGCAAATCGACACTGGCCAACTGGCTGAATCAGACGGACCGGCCGCTGCGCAAAACACAGGATGCCATTTATGGCAGACGCACCATTGATATACCCGGTGCGTATTTAGAAAATACCTGGATGTACAAATATATCATCGCCTTATCCCAGGGAGCGTCCCATATACTGATCCTGGTAGACCAGTCCCGCCCTGTTGAAGTATATTCTCCCGGATTTGCCTGTATTTTTACCTGTCCTGTTACGGGCATAATCACGAAATGCGATGAACATCCGGAAAATTACGATATGTGTGTAAGACAGCTCCGGCGCTGTGGTATACAAGAAGTCATTCTTCCTATTTCCCTCAGGACGGGAGCTGGCCTTGCGGCGTTGGAACGACGGCTGGCTGCTACCCATGCCGGCTGACGAGATACATAAGAGGAGGTGATACATTGCGATATATAACGGAAATGGATTTACGGGATTTGTATCATGAAGAACCGTTTACGACGTATTACCTGGCAACAGACAACCGCCTGACACCGGGGGCCAGACAATTCCTGACAGACCGGCGCATTCCCTGTGAAACCGCATGGGGAGAAAGACAGGAGAGAAAAGCTGATGCAGTATCGGCTGCAGAAGAAACGGAGCCTGCGCCGTCGTGGCAGTTGATGAAACTGTGGCATACACTGGAGCATGCAGAATCACTCATCATGGTGACGGCAGAATGGTTTTCCCGCCATGGCGAACATCTGGCAGCGGAAGATTTTACCGCACTGGCCAGGACGCTGCAGCGGACCCGGCTGGCCTGTGAACAAGGAGAAATACCGCCAGCCCTTACCTTCTGGAATTGTACGGAAGGCGAACTTCGTGAAAAAGTAGATGATACGGTCATCCCCTTTAGTCTGGAAAAACTGCCGGAAGATGAAGTGCTGCGCGCCAAACTTCTCATGCTGAATCACCTCCGCACATATCTGCAGATGCTGGAACCGCTCGTTCTGGAAACACAGAGCCGCCATGGTGATGCCGGCCCGGGAGTATATGAAGGGCTGATACACATTCTCCATAGCCTGACCAATGTCCTTTGTATCATGATGGGAAAATATATGAGAGGTTCAGTATGAGTACTTTAAATTCAGATTTTACCTATTGCAATGAAATAATCAAAGAGTTTGAAAATGTGGTCAGAAAGCCGGTGACCAAACCGTCTTCTGTATACTATACAGGTGTCGATCTCGGCACGGCCTTTATTGTCGTCGCCGTCCTTGATGAACATTTCCGCCCTATAGCCGGAGAGTACCGATATGCCAGTGTTGTCAAAGATGGCATGATTGTGGATTATCTGGGAGCTATCCGCATCGTCCGGGAAATGAAAGAAAACCTGGAAAAGAAACTGGGTACAGAACTAAAGTATGCCGCTGCGGCCTTGCCGCCGGGGACGTTTGATCTCGATTCCGGTGCTATCAAACACGTCGTAGAAGGTGCCGGGTTTGAAGTGACTAATCTGCTCGATGAACCGACGGCCGCTAATGCCGTCCTGAAAATCAAAAACGGCGCAATCGTCGATATTGGCGGCGGTACGACAGGAATTGCGATTTTTAAAGATGGCGAGGTCGTACATGTGGCCGATGAACCGACCGGGGGCACACATTTTTCCCTCGTCGTATCGGGAGCCTACAAGATGCCGTTTGAAGAAGCCGAATTATATAAGCGGGATCAGAAAAACCACCGTGAAATTCTGCCGATATTGCAACCAGTCATTGAAAAAGTATCTTCCATCATTACCCGCCACATCAAGGATTATGATGTGAAAGAGATTTATCTCGTAGGCGGTACGTGTTGTCTGACGGGAATTGAAAGCATCATTGAAAAGCGGACGGGACTTCCGACGCGCAAGCCACAGAATCCCATGTTTGCAACGCCGCTCGGTATTGCCCTTAATTGTAAACAGCTGGAAGAATAGAGGCGGTTCTATGGAATGGAAAATCATCAAGTCCCCTTCACCGGGAACGATAGATATCCTTATGCGGCGTAAGGGTTCTCCGGCTTCGCACGATATGAGCGATTTTGATGCCGTGGGACTCGTACAGGGAAGACTCATCGATATGGTCGTAGCAGCCGATATTGCAGAAAAAGCGGCCGGTGTCTTCGTCGAAGATATCCGGGGCAGCTGCCCGCAGAATCTCGTTATGATAGCCATATTTGGTGATACGGCAGCTGTAGAGGCGGCAATTTCCGATATATGCAGAGTCTTTCAGGAACATAGGCAGGTGACATTATGATAGCAGCCAGAGTGATTGACAACATTTGGTCCACGCGCAAGGCAGACTGCCTCGTCGGAATCAAATTTATGATAGTAGAAGTCATCGATGGCAAAGATGCAGGACGCCGTTTTATTGCTGCCGACCTGATCAATGCCGGTATTGGTGAAAATGTCATCGTCAGCCAGGGCAGTGCTGCCCGGCAGATGTTTCAACCGGATACACTGCCCATTGATGCGGCAATTATTGGAATCATTGATGAAGAATGTACGTTTTAAATTGTGGAGGTGAATCCGCTTGGACGTATTAAATCAAGTGCGGGAGGCCGGTGTCATCGGTGCCGGTGGTGCCGGATTTCCCACTCATGCCAAGCTGAATGCGACAGCGGAATACATATTACTGAACGGTGCTGAATGCGAGCCCCTTCTGAGAGTGGACCAGC
Organism: Megasphaera sp. UBA4382; assembly: GCF_002391155.1. Taxonomy (NCBI): domain Bacteria; kingdom Bacillati; phylum Bacillota; class Negativicutes; order Veillonellales; family Veillonellaceae; genus Megasphaera; species Megasphaera sp. UBA4382. The sequence continues at coordinate 78,852 of NZ_DGRS01000015.1, forward strand.
AATTGCTGGCGTTGTATCCCGATGCCATTATTACCGGTTTTGCCGCTGCCGGCCATCAGGTACAGGCAAAGCGGGCCATTATCGGCATCAAGGGCAAGCATAAAGAGGTCATCGAAATTTTAAAAAAGCGTATCGAAGCCCTGGGCTTTTCTCCATTTGTACAGATTCATATCCTTCCGGATGTCTATCCTGCTGGTGATGAACAAGTACTGGTCTACGAACTGACAGGCCGTATCGTACCGGAATGTTCTATTCCTCTTTCCGTTGGCTGTGTCGTCGTCAATGCCGAAACAGCTTTCAATATCGCCCGTGCCCTAGAAGGTAAAAGCGTAACAGAAACGTATGTGACGCTCCAGGGCGATATTCCCAGACCGGTGACGCTTAAAGTGCCGGTAGGGATGCCGGTCCGCGAAGTCCTCATGAAAAGCGGGATTACCAGCCTGGATGATTATGGCGTCATTGATGGCGGTCCCATGATGGGCCGGATCATGAATTCCTACGATGGCTATGTTTCGAAAAAGAACAAGGGCTACATCATATTGAAGAAAGACCATTATCTCATCCGGAAAAAGAGCATGAACGAGCAGCAGGCACGCATTATTGGCCGTACGGCCTGCGAACAGTGCCGGATGTGTACCGATTTGTGTCCCCGCTATCTCCTGGGTCACAACATGCAGCCCCATAAAATCATGAGAACTATGAAGTACATGCCCGATGATCTGCAAAGTGCCCTTACGGCACAGCTCTGCAGCCAGTGCAATCTGTGTGAACTCTTTTCCTGTCCGGCCCATCTCAGCCCGCGTAACATCAACAGCTGGTATAAGGACCGGATGCGCACAGCCGGCATTAAATATACACCGGCAGAAAGAGATTATAAGCCCCGCGAAGCCCGTTCCTACCGGCTCGTTCCCAGTAAACGCCTTATTGCCCGGCTGGGCCTCAGCTCTTTTGATGGTCCGGCGCCGCTTACGGGAGTGGAATGGAATATCGATGAAATCGGTATCCTGCTCAGCCAGCACGTAGGTGCTCCGGCACAACCGGTCGTACAGGCCGGCGATGCGGTTACGGCCGGTCAGATGGTAGGAGCCATCCGTGAAGGGAGCCTCGGTGCTCCCGTCCATACGAGCATGGACGGCGTAGTCACAGAAGTTACCGATTCAGTCATTAAGATAAAGGTGGGGTCGATCCATGTATAATGCGATAGGTATGGTAGAGTTGAGCAGCATCGCCAGGGGAATTTATACGGCCGACCGGATGATCAAGACTGCTGCTGTAGAAGCCGTCAGCTGCACTGCCGTATGTCCCGGCAAGTACATTGTCCTGATCCAGGGTGATGTAGCTGCCGTAGAAAGTTCGGTCGATGCCGGCATCCAGTCGGCAGGAGAATATATTGTCGATCATTTCATTATTCCCAATGTTCATCCCGGTATCTTCCCGGCTATTTCTTCTACAACCCTGCCGGAACAGCGGGCGGCCCTGGGAATCATCGAATCGTTCTCTCTGGCGTCGATGATTCATTCTGCTGATGCGGCTCTCAAAGCGGCTGATATACAGGGCATTGAACTCCGACTTGGCAGCGGCCTCGGTGGCAAAGCGTATTTTACCTTCACCGGTGATGTAGCTGCTGTAGAAGCAGCTGCCGATGCAGGAAAAGCACTGGTGAGAGACAGCGGACTGCTGGTAGATATCGAGGTCATCCCGTCTCCGGCAGAACGGTTATGGGATACGTTGTTATAAATTATGCAGATGGAATCAGGAGGTGATACATTGAAACCATTGATTTGTGTCAGTCACGTAAAAGAAGCGGCTGCAGCCGGGAAGCATGAACTGTATGTAGAGCCCGGAGCCATTATTACGGCAGCGGCCAGCGACTATGCCCGTGACAAAGGGATTGCCTTTGTTGACAAGCAGACGGCTCCTGCCGCACCGGACGTACACAAACCGGCAGCAGGCAGTGTGAAAGGTCTGGATAAAGGTCTGGTAGCGGAAATTGTCCGTCAGGTGCTTTTAGCCCGTGGCCAGGCTGCACAGCCGTACAGGGAAGAAAAAGATGACAGCGGCCTCAAAGTAGTACGTGGTCATTCTGTGACCTATGAAGTCTTCGATACGGGTAATCCCGTAACAAAAGTCGGATACAGGGAAGTTATCAGTAAAACTGAATCTCATATGAGCTCAGGATTCCTGACCATCGATCACTCTTCCTTTACCTGGACACTGACGGGATATGAAGAAACAGATATTATCCTGGAAGGAAGTCTCTCCATTACGATTAATGGTAAGACCTATTACGCCAGCCAGGGAGATGTGCTCTTCATTCCTAAAGATGCTACCGTCGTGTGGAATGCCGAAGATCATGTAAAATTGTTTTATTCGACCTATCCGGCAGACTGGGCAGGATGATATGAGCGTTAAAGGAGGTGGAAATCAATGGATGCCTTGGGAATGATAGAGACCAGAGGACTGGTAGCCGCTATAGAATGTGCCGATGTGATGCTCAAGGCAGCAGACGTGGTACTGAGTGGCAGGACCCTCGTTGGTGGCGGACTGGTGACGGTCTGTGTCAGCGGTGATGTAGGAGCAGTCAAAGCTTCCGTCGATGCAGGAGAAGCGGCTGTGCTTCATCTGGGTAAAGACCTTCTGATTTCACGTCACGTGATTCCCCGTCCTGATGCGGCCATAGCCGGGATCCTTCCCTCAAATGGCCCGGATAAACCAGATCCGCCAGACCCGGTTCCGTCTAAAGAAGGGCTGGCGCTGGCAGAAGAACGTATCGATGCATCCGGCGCAGAAACCGGTACTGGTGCAGCTGATACGGTGTCTCCTGAAACATGGCAGGGGACGGATACTACGCCGAAAGAAGAAGCCCCTGAGGTTTCTTTTGAGGACATAGATTTTAAAAATTTCCACAAAGCTGAGGCTGACGCACTGGCCGTACAGCCCGGCGTGAATCTTGACGGGGTGTTCAGAAAGATGCCCGTCCCAGCTTTGCGGCGTCTCGTCCGGGAATATACGGATATCGGCCTGACCGGCCGTGCCGTGTCGCGGGCGAAGAAAGCTGTTTTGCTCCGCCTGCTTGCAGATTACTATAACGAAAGCAGGAAGCAGCTGGTTTAAAGGAAATCTGAAAGGGGAGATACTTTTTGGAAACATTTGATTATGATCTGCAGACCGTGCAGGAAGCCAGAAATCTGGCACGGCAGGCGCAGAAAGCGGAAGATGTATTCTGCAAGTTTACCAATGAACAGGTAGACCGCATTTTGCAGAATATGGTCCGCGTGGCAGAAGAAAACGCGGCCAAATTAGCCCGCATGGCCGTTGAAGAAACGGGCTTTGGCAAGGTAGAAGACAAAATCGTCAAAAATCAGGTAGCATCCCGCGATGTATACAATTACATCAAGGATATGAAGACTATCGGTGTCATTCACGAAGATACGGTCAACCGCATTACGGAAATCGGTGAACCCGTCGGCGTCGTACTGGGAATTATCCCCTCTACCAACCCGACCTCTACGGTCATCTACAATGCCATGATTGCTCTAAAAGCACGGAATACCATCGTATTTTCACCCCATCCGGCAGCATTGAAATGTACGATAGAAGCGGCCCGCCTCATGGCAGAAGCGGCAGAAACAGCTGGTGCACCGCTGGGGACAATCAGCACCATTATCCATCCATCCATGGGTGCTACTAATGAATTGATGCACAGTGAAGAAGTTAAGATGATCATTGCTACGGGCGGTTCGGCCATGGTAAAAGCAGCTTACAGCTGCGGCAAACCGGCTCTGGGCGTAGGCCCCGGCAATGGCCCGTCTTATATCGAACGGACGGCAGATGTCAAAAAGTCCGTTGAAGATATTATGCTCAGCAAGACCTTTGACTACGGCACTATCTGCGCTTCTGAACAGTCTATCGTCGTCGAAGAATGCAACCGGACACAGGTTGTGGAAGAGTTTAAACGCCAGGGCGGCTACTTCATGACGAAAGAAGAAACAGATAAAGTCTGCCAGCTTCTCTTCAAAAACGGGCACGCTATGAATGCCAAATTCGTAGGCCGTTCTCCCCAGGTCATTGCCGATGCGGCAGGAATCACAATCCCTGCCGGTACAAGGGTCCTCATCGGGGAACAGGACGGCGTAGGAAACGGCTATCCTCTTTCCTATGAAAAACTGACCAGCGTCCTCGGCTTCTATACGGTCCGTGATTGGCAGGATGCGTGCGACCTCTGTATCCGCCTTTTAAAGAATTGTGGTCTCGGCCACACCATGTCGATTCATACGGAAGATCCGGAAATTGTCCGCCGGTTCTATGAAAAACCGGTATTCCGCATCATTGTTAACACACCGGCTACTCAGGGGGGCACGGGTATCAGCACCGGACTGGCACCGGCCTTTACACTGGGATGTGGTACCTGGGGTGGAAGCGCTACGGCTGATAACGTTACGCCGCAGCATCTGATGAATATCAAACGCGTAGCCTATGGTATCCGCGAAGTCAAGCCGTCCGTACCGTATGCGGGCCAGGCAACGAGCTGTGGAACGGCTGCCGGAGCAGCGGATTCTGGTGATGACCAGCTCATCGCTGTCGTCAATGAAGTGCTCCAGCTGCTAAAACAGAAAGGTGAGTTTTAATGGGGAAATATGATGCTTTAGTCGATTTGCTGGTAGAAGCCGTCAGGGACAGCCATTTGAATCTACAGCCGGATACGATTCCCGTAGGAGTATCCAACCGGCATGTCCATTTGTCCCAGGCGGATCAGGATGCTCTTTTCGGACCGGGCAGCCAGCTGACAAAGATCAAAGATATTTCGCAGCCGGGACAGTTTGCCTGCAAGGAAACGGTAACCCTGGCAGGGCCGAAGGGCGTTCTGGAAAAAGTCCGCATCCTCGGTCCCGTCCGCAAAGAATCCCAGGTGGAATTACTCCGGTCCGATTGTTTTAAATTGGGGATCAAGGTGCCGCTGCGCATGTCCGGTGAACTGGAAGGTACGCCGGGCCTGACGCTCATCGGACCAAAAGGCAGTATCTGCCTTCCCCGCGGTGTCATCATTGCCAAACGCCATATCCATATGCTTCCTGAAGACGCGCAGCGTTTTGGCGTGACGAATGGCCAGGTCGTTTCCATCAATATCGATGGCGACCGTGGCGGTACTTTCGGTAATGTTGTTATCCGAGTGACAACAACATCGGCATTAGAATGCCATATCGACATGGAAGAAGCTAATGCTATGAATCTTAAAAATGGTTCCAGGATAACAATTATTAAATAATTCAATCTTATATATTATTAGGAGGAAAATAACATGAGTACAACAGAAGCTTTAGGTTTAATCGAAACAAAAGGTCTTGTAGGTTCTATTGAAGCAGCTGATGCAATGGTAAAAGCGGCAAACGTTTACCTCATTGGCAAAGTTCTCGTCGGCGGCGGTCTCGTAACGGTTATGGTACGCGGCGATGTCGGCGCTGTCAAGGCTGCTACCGATGCTGGTGCTGCTGCTGCACAGCGCGTTGGCGAACTCATTTCCGTGCACGTTATTCCACGTCCCCATACTGATGTGGAAATGATTCTCCCTCATGACAACCTCACAGTAAAAGAATAATCTATCACAGGGCGGGCTAAGGCTATTAGCACCTTAGCCCGCTGCATTTTATCCGGTATCATGCAAAATTCATATAATAAATATTTGTTTATGTACGAAAGAACTTTGAAAAAACAAAAGAATTCATTCTTTTTATTGATACATGTGAAATATATAACAATAAATATATATATCAAGTAAAGGAAGTGTGTGCGAATGGACAACAGAGCCTTGGCAGTCAAATTAAAGATAGACGCAGGGTTTAAGCGGCGTGGGATTACCTTTGCCATCTTTTCTGGGATTTTTTACGGTCTCTATACGGCTTTTCTGACCTTAGGCATGTCCAAGGGAATCTGGGGTAATGACTGGTATGGCGCCAATATGTCCGGCCTGAGCGCCTTTGCCATCACCTATTGCCTGGCAGCGCTGGGATCGGCCGTCAATGATACTATGAGCGGCATCTGGTCCCTTATCAATGTATCCATTAAAGGCGAACTGGGAGACTTTTTCCGCACGTTAAAAACAAAGCCAGGCCTGGTCATGATCGTTTGTGCCCTCATCGGCGGCCCGCTGGCTTCTACAGCTTATGTAGCAGCACTGCAGATGGGCGGTTCCATCATCGTGCCTATTTGTGCTCTCAATGCGTCTTTTGGGGCCATCATCGGCCATTTTGTATTCAAACAGGAAATCAATAAACGGATGGTCTGCGGTATCCTCCTCTGCCTTGTCGCTGCCGGTGTCATCGGCGGTACATCCTTCTCAGACGTGGGACCGACGGCGCTGATGGCCTGCGGCATTGCCCTGTTCTGCGCGCTGGGCTGGGGGATTGAAGGCGCCGTTGCCGGCTTTGGCACGACCCTCATCGATTATAATATCGGCATTACCATCCGTCAGTGCGTTTCCGGCCTTTCCAATATGCTCATCATGCTGCCCCTGTTGTGCATGATTGATGGCAGTGCCGGACTGGCTCCACGCCTTCTTTCCGGCGCCTGGAGCGACTGGTCGATCATCTTCTTTGTCATTTCCGGCTTTTGTGCCATGCCGGCATATTCCTTCTGGTATAAGGGCAATTCGATGTGCGGTGCCGCACTCGGGATGGTCTGCAATGGAGCGTATTCTTTCTGGGGGCCGTTCTTCTGCATGATCATCGTCGGTATGTTCGATGGACAGCCAGGCTGGATGCTCACACCGGTACAGTGGGCGGCTGCTATTGTCATGATCTGCGGCATTGCTCTCGTCGGAAATCTCAATCCGCTCCATGCATTCCGGAAAAAGGAGGCCTGATCGTATGAAACCGCTCTATTACGCAATCATGAAATATATGACGACCGTAGAAGAAGCATCTAATATGGATGTCATCCATGCCCTGAAAGGAGAATACGGAAGTTTTAAAATGCTTCGACCCGATGCCGTACAGGAAGCATTGATGACGGCCAAGGCCAATGGGCTTCTCGATGAATCGCGGTTTGAACTGGATGATGCCGGTCAGTTACAGGTTTATTATAAAGTAAATGACTACGGCCGGCAGATGATCAACGCCTTTATTAGAGATTAATATAGTTGTGGTATTACCACTTTTTTACCAGTCTTTTACGAATTGCTGATACAGTCTATGTCATAATGAGGTATTAATTGCATTATTTTCTGGCTCCAGCCCAATGCGTATCTGTTTAACCAGTACGTCTTTATCATAGAAAGGAGAATGATATATGAAATCAGGGAAAAAGAAAGTGTTAAAAATGTTAGTTATGTCTGCGCTGATGGCAGGTATATCGGCAACGGCGATGGCGGCTGTAGGAGTGGTGCAGGGCCCGACGCCTATTGACCAGGGTATGGCTAATAAGGCAGAGGATTTCACTATCTACAATGACAAGATTGCTGCTTCCTTTGCCGTAGGTTCCAATAACTACTGGAATATGACGACGGGCAGCATCCTGGACATTGCCATGATGAAAGATGGGAAATTTGGGACGGATCTGACCAATGACATTGAATTCCTCAACGATTACTGGACAGCTACTGGTTCGTGGCATGGCGAAGACCTGCTGCATACGCCCGTAAAAGATATTACGTACAAGCTGGAAGGCGATAAAAAAGTCACTGTAACGGCGAAGACGAGATATTGGACAGAAGGTCATAAACTGCCTTTGAACGTGACGATTCAGTATACGTTGGAAGATGGCAAGAATTATATTGATATGAAGACAGTCGTCGAAAATCCGGCAGGGAATGATGCCTATCTGAATATGAACAGTGGCTATTCTATCAGTACCCTTGCCGTGAATATGTTCGGCCCCTTTGGCTTCTATCCTGATGTCAAGAGAACGGGCATACGTATCAATGAAGATCCCGAAGTCAATACGAAATACGGGGATTTCGTCGTTACGTACGGGAAAAATTACGCCGTAGCTGTTAATACCGATCATGCCAATGCCTACAAAGGTTCATCGGGCTATAAAGATGTCTATGTGAACCGCGACATCATGCCGGGCCAGTCGTATACGTATACGGGCGAAATCCTGGTTATTCCCAATGGGGAAACGGCTCCGGTCATCGAGCGGAAGATACAGAAAGATCCGTCTATCAAGGCTGGCGTCATTGAAGGTGTTGTCCGCGATCCCAATGGCAAACCGCTGCCCAATGCCTATGTCATCTTCAATAAGCCAGGATCTTATAAAAAGACGATAAAATCGGATGGTGTCGATCAGGTCATGAAAGATATCATGCAGCCTTTCGTCTGGAAGATTACCGATAAAGATGGCAAGTATAAAGTTACACTGCCGCAGGACAGCTACGACATTTATGTACAGAGCCAGGGAACGACACCGTCTGACGTGCAGCATGTCGATCTGAAAGGCAACACTGTGGCCGATTTCCAGGTAAAACCGGGTGCCAGAGCGGCGCTGACGGCTGTTGATGAAAACGGGAAACCTGTCGATTTTAAAGTGGTCGTCACCGGTATCAAATCGGATGTAAAAGGGTTGGGAGGCTCGGTATATTTTACAGACCCGGCGACACACAAAGCGGATTTTGACGTATCGGCACCGGAAAATGAACTCACCTTTACGGCATATCATGGAGCCGATTATACATCGAAACCGGTTGAATTCAAGACCTTTGTCAAAGGCGGCCAGACAGTTCAGCATCAGTTCGTCATTCCTCAGCTCATTCATCCTGAAAAGGCGGGCTGGTATGGCAATGACAATCACCAACATGCCGACCATGGCGATGGCGCGACGACTGTCCCGGAACTCTTTGCCGCACAGCTGGCAGCCGGCCTGGACCTGAATCTCGTACTCGATCACGACTACATCGGTAACATTAAGCCTATGCGGGAACTGGCCAATCAGTACAAAAGGCCTTTCATTCCCAACGTCGAAGTTTCTCCGGGATGGGGACACTGGGGCTTCCTGATGGTCAATGACAAGATGCCCTGTCCGGATCCGTCTCTGACACCGGGTGAAATCATCCAGCAGGGGCATGACCGGGATGCCCTGGTCGTCATGCATCATCCCTTCACCGACTATGGTTTCCTGACCAATCGTGCTGGCGTCAAGGGTGGCGATGACCCCAGTGCGGAAAACTTTGAATTCCTGGAACTGCAATCGACAATGGATTTGTCCAATGCCAAGAATATGGATAAACGGACTCTCGATGTGGCAGAAGGTTACTGGAACCGTGGCATCAAGAAATATCTGAGTGCCGGATCGGACCAGCATGATGCGACATCCAATCTGTATCCGGGTATCATCCGCATGTATTCCCACGTCGATGGCAAATTGACAGGCCGTAAGTTTGTCAATGCCATGGCAGAAGGCAAGGCTTATGTTACTATGGGGCCTATCTTCACCCCGGCAGAACAGTCCATGTTCGGCACGACCCAGCAGACAGCGGCCGATGGCACGTATACCTTTGAAACAAAGGTACAGGCTGTCAACGGCCTGAAAGAAGTACAGGTCGTAAGCGAAGGAAAACCGGTGGAAACGAAGGCATTCGACAATACGACTGATCCCGTTTCTGTACAAGTCAAAGTAAAACCGGAACACGACACCTGGGTCAACGTCATTGCAAAGGATGGCAAAGACCATTATGCCGTATCCAACCCTGTATGGGTTAAAGTAAAAAAATAAAAAGCACATGATATCCTGAATGGGTCATAGGAGTCTTTCCGCAGACAGCCCCGGCATGAAACGAAAATGCCGGGGCTGTTTCTGTTGTATGCCTGCCGGAGGTGTTTCTGCGTGCGCCCGGCAGGGGCTGTACTGGACTTTTCCCTGACAACTCCGTATAATTAAATTGGGAGGATATGACATATGAAACTTACGACTCTATTGCCGACAGCCAGCAGTTCTCAGGAAAAAGCCCGCATACATGTAGTGTATGCGCTTTTGGGGACTGTTTTTTTTATGCCCCTTCAGATTATCGCCATGGAAGCCTGTTTTATCCTGGCACTGATTCTGGCAGCACGGTATGTATGGAAATATCCTATAGCCTCCTGGCATGATACGCCCCTTTTTAAACCAGCAGCCCTGTTTGCTATCCTGGCTTTTGTATCTCTGGCCGGATCGCCCAGGCCGCTGTTTGGCGTTGCCTTTTACCTGTTTACAGTGCTGCAGTATTTTATTTTTTATAACCTCATAGTCGTCTTTGTCCGCGGCAGAGAAGAACGGCGCCTGTTTCTGCTCGTTTTTCTTGCCAGTGCAGCCATCGTCGTTCTATTTGGCCTGTACCAGTATGCCCACATGCTGACGCTCCATGAAGAAGAATGGGTCGATAATTCGGCCTTTCCCCTCTTACGGCGGCGCATGTATTCCACTTTATACAATCCCAATCTTCTTTCGGAATTCCTGCTCATGGCAATCAGTGCGGCCTTTTCCCTGCTCATCGTGAGAAAACGCGCTCCGAAGAAAATGGCAGCCCTGCTGGTTCTGCTGGCGGCGCTGGCTCTCTGCCTGATCCTGACCTATTCCCGCGGCGCCTGGCTGAGTGCATGCGCTCTTGTATTCTTCTTTGGCCTCGTATGGGATAAAAGGCTCTGGCTATCCTTTCTTTGCATTCCCTTCCTCCTGGCCTTCTATCATGGCGGCATCACCCACAGGCTCTTGTCTATTTTTTATCACAGCAGTGCCGATACGTCTGTATCCATGCGTATGGACATGTGGCTGGCGGCGTTGCAGATGGTGGCAGATCATCCGTTGCTGGGAATCGGCTGGGGGGCATTTAAATTCGTCTATCCTGTATACAATGAATTGATACAGCAGGCGGGTATTACCATTTTCCATGCCCACAACATGTACCTGAATATTCTGGCAGAAACAGGCATTGCCGGTTTCTGTGCGTTTGGCTGGCTCTTTTTGGGGGCGGGTGTCTGTGCGGTCCGCTTTTTACGCAAGCGTGGTGTACAGCCCCAGGACCGGGCTATGGCCCTGATGACGGCTGCGTCCATCCTGGCTGTAGCTATTAGCAGCTTCAGTGACTATGATTTATTTAGTACCCAGATATCACTTACTCTCTGGTTCCTCTTGGGCCTCTTTTCAAATATGCGTGAAGAATATGGGAAAAGAGAGAAAAAAAGTTTGCGAAATAATTCACAATAAGATATAATTAAACGTGAAGTGTTAGCACATTCATCTGATTTTATATCAGTGTGTAACGAGATAGAGAGTGGGGAGGTTCTGCCCATGAGACAGAAAAAGGCGATATCCGATGCAGTCATCGAACGGCTGCCGTTGTATTATCGGGATTTATTGTTGCTGCAGGATGCCGGTATAGATATCATTTCATCGGAAAAGCTTGGCGAACGGCTGGGAATTACACCGGAACAGATACGGAAAGATCTGACCTGTTTTGGCGCCTTTGGCAAGAAAGGTGTCGGCTATTATGTGAGCGAACTCTGTCAGCAGATTGTGGAAATCATCGGTCTGCAGCAGCATTGGAAAATCGGTATTGCCGGTATCGGTCATCTGGGCTGGGCTCTGGCGAATTACAAGACCTTTGGCCGTCTGGGATTTAGGACGATGGGGCTCTTTGATGTGGACCACCGCATTATCGGTCAGAATGTAGGCGGTGTCGTAGTCACGCCTATTTCAGAAATGGAAGAAGTCGTACGACGGGAAGGTATCCAGATCGGCATCATTACGACTCCTGCCGCTGTGGCACAGCAGGTAGCGGATCAGATGGTAGCTGCCGGCATCAAAGGCATCCTTTCCTTTGCCCCACTGCGCCTGAACGTGCCGGACCGTATATTCGTATTCCGAGAAGATTTATCCATCGGCCTGAGCCGGATTTCCTATTATCTGACAAATAAGCCCCAGGAATGAGCATAACGGAATTATGCATACATAAACGGATCTGTCGTACAAGGCCAGATCCGTTTTAAGTTTGCAGTGGATGACTAAAAAATTAAAGTCATCTTCTATAAACTACAAGCTCCGTACTGCAAACTATGTAAAAAGAACCACGCATGATGGTAGAAAAAACTTCATGCGTGGTTCTTTTTATGTCATCGCTCCAGACGCAGGTTTTCTTTAAACGCATTCTGCGCCTGCTGGTCTGTAATATACCCTTGTTCGGCCATCAGCGTCAGAACGATTTTCTGGCGGTTGCGGGCCGCTTCGTAATTTTCCAGGGGATTGTAATAGCTCGGTGCCTGGAGAAGACCGGCCAGCAGGGAAGACTGGGCCAGCGTCAGGTATTCCGGTTTTTTATTGAAATAGATGCGACTGGCCTGCTCGATTCCCGTCGCATTTGCGCCGAAGTACGCTGTGTTCAGATAGATTTCCAGTATTTCATCCTTGCTGTAATTCCGTTCCAGGAGGATGGACAGAATCAGTTCCTGTGCCTTGCGGGTCAGGGTGCGTTCCTGTGTGAGAAACGTGTTTTTGACGACCTGCTGGCTAATGGAGCTGCCTCCTTCCATTGTCCTGCCGGAGTTGAAATTCACTATGACTGCCCGGGCGATACCGATAGGGTCGATGGCCCCGTGTTCATAAAAGCGCCGGTCCTCTGTAGCGACGACGGCTTCTTTCAGACTTTTGGGCATGGCAGCGCTGGCGACATACACGGGAATTTTTTTCCGGTGTTCTTCCATGGCAGCGTGGAAATGCAGATAAGGATACAGCTTTTCGGTTATGCCCGTGTCAGGCAGGGATACGAAGCTGTGCTGTTCAGTTTTGCTGGCAGATGCCGGCTGTGCTGTCTTTGGCGTGTCGGCGATGATGTTCCAGGCAGCACAGATGATAAAGGCGATAATAAATATGAAAAGATATTTTTTTTTCATAGAGCCTCCTGATATAGTCATATTGTATCATACCCACAGGGGAAAATGCCAGTTTATTGCCTGTCCGGGCTTGTTTTACCTGCAGCCTGATGCCAGAAAAAACTTATTGAAAATTTTTTATACAAAATACTTGCATATTTTTGCGAATGGTTGTATACTATCACACGTAGACAGTTGAAAGACACAAATTGCTGATGTTTAGAGGAGGAACCGATTATGAGTGAAATTAAAAAAATCGTGTTAGCATATTCTGGTGGTTTGGATACATCCTGCATTATTCCATGGCTGAAAGAAAATTATCCCGGTGCGGAAGTTATTGCAGCCTGTGCCGATGTAGGACAGCCTGACGACTTTGAAGCTATTGAAAAGAAAGCCATCAAATCGGGCGCATCCAAAGCTTATATTATGGATATTAAGAAAGAGTTTATGGAAGACTATGTATGGCCCTGCGTCAAAGCTGATGCCGTATATGAAGGAAAGTATCTCCTGGGCACCTCCTTTGCACGGCCGCTTATTTCCAAGAAGCTCGTCGAAATCGCTAAAAAAGAAGGCGCCGACGCTATTGCCCATGGTGCAACCGGCAAAGGCAACGACCAGGTACGGTTTGAACTGACCGTCAAGGCTCTGGCTCCGGAAATCAAACTGATTGCTCCCTGGAGAATCTGGGATCTCAAATCGCGGGAAGACGAAATCAAATATGCAGAAGCACATAACGTTCCTGTCGATTACAAATCGGAAGAAAATCCCTATCCGTACAGCATGGACTGGAATATCTGGCATCTGAGCCATGAAGGCGACGATCTGGAAAATCCGGCCAATGCCCCGAAAGATATGGTATACATGGTCACGACACAGCCGGAAAAAGCACCGGATACGCCGGAATACGTCGAACTCACTTTTGAAAAAGGGATTCCCGTAGCCGTCAACGGCAAAAAGATGGATGCTCTCGAACTGATCACGACCCTCAATGCCATCGGTGCCAAGAACGGCATCGGCATCGTAGACCTCGTAGAAAACCGTCTCGTAGGCCTGAAGAGCCGTGGCATTTATGAAAACCCGGGCGGTGCCATCATCATGTATGCCCACAGAGAATTGGAATATCTGACACTGGACAGAGCTACGTATCACTTCAAAGAACACGTTGCCAATAAATACGCTGAACTCGTATACGACGGCATGTGGTTCTCCCCGCTCCGCGAAGCACTGGCTGCGTTCGTCGATGAAACGCAGAAGACCTGCAGCGGCACGGTAAAATTGAAATTGTATAAAGGCAATATCATCAGTGCTGGTTCTTCGTCGCCCTATTCTCTCTACAGTGAAGAATATGTCACCTTCGGTGAAGACGATGTATACGACCAGAAAGATGCCGGCGGCTTCATCAACCTCTTTGGTCTGCCGCTGACCATGCGTGCTCTGATGATGCAGAAGAACGAAAAGAAGAACAAATAAGGAGCGATTTTCTGATGAAGTTATGGGGTGGCCGGTTTACGAAGGCAACGGATAAAAATGTAGAAGCATTCAATGCATCCATTCAGTTTGATTGCCGTATGTATGCAGAAGATATCTGCGGCAGCATCGCTCATGCGACGATGCTGGCCCGTCAGGGGATTATCTCTGATGCGGATAAAGATGCTATCGTAAACGGACTGAAACAGATATTTGAACAGATTGAGCATGATGAATTCGAATTTTCCATTGAGCTGGAAGATATTCACATGAATATAGAAAAGCGGCTGACTGATGCCATCGGCGAAGCAGGCAAGCGCCTGCATACCGGCCGCAGCCGCAATGACCAGGTAGCGCTCGATACGCATCTGTACCTGCGCCGGGAAATTGCCGATGTGGCAGGGCTGCTCATCCAGCTGCAGCAATCCATCGTGAAAGCGGCGGAAAAATATAGCGATGTCATCATGCCGGGGTACACGCATTTGCAGCGGGCTCAGCCGATCTTGTTCAGTCATCACCTCATGGCGTATTTTTCCATGCTGTCCCGTGATTTTGAGCATCTGCAGTTTGCCTGGAACATGGCCGACCGGATGCCTCTCGGGGCGGGGGCACTGGCAGGGACGACCTATCCCCTGGACCAGCCGTATGTTGCCGATGTACTCCATTTCGGTAAATTGTATGATAACAGTATGGATGCTGTCAGTGACCGCGATTATATCATTGCTTTCCTGGAATTTGCCGCTGTCCTCATGATGCACCTGAGCCGTCTTTCCGAAGAGTTCATTCTCTGGTCCAGCTCGGAATTCAAGTTCATCGAACTTGACGATTCCCATTGCACCGGTTCTTCTATCATGCCGCAGAAGAAGAATCCCGATATCTGTGAACTCGTCCGCGGCAAAACGGGCCGATTCTATGGCCATCTCATGGCAGTACTGACCATGATGAAGGGAATCCCCATGGCCTATGATAAGGATATGCAGGAAGATAAAGAAGGCGTTTTTGATGCCATTGATAATCTGAAGTTTGCCCTGACTATCTATGCGGCGATGATCGATAAGATGACTGTCAATGGCAAACACATGCGGGATGTCCTGGAAAAAGATTTTTCCAATGCAACCGATATGGCCGATTACCTGGCTAAGAAGGGACTGCCCTTCCGCGAAGCCCATGCCGTCGTCGGCAAAGCCGTGCATTACTGCATTGAACACGGCAAGGTGCTGCAGCAGCTCAGCCTGGAAGAACTGCAGGCCATGAGCCCGCTCTTTGAACAGGATATTCATCATTATCTCGATATCGAAACCTGTGTGGCCCAGCGCCGTACCTACAACGGAACGGCACCGGAATCGGTGGCCCGTCAGATTGCTTCAGGAAAGGCCGTCGTAACAGGAGAAGAAGGACAGCTCCAATCATGGAATTCTGTGGTTTCCTCTGTCTATGAGTTAATCAAATAAACACAGCAACGAAAGACTGCCGTCCTCAACAGGGAACGGCAGTCTTTCGTTTTCTGCGGCAGGAACGGGATTCTTTTTAAAAGACGGCCGGGTGAAATTTTTACTAGTCACTATGACTGAAATAATGTATAATAGATAAGTATGAATAAAAAAGAAACATTTTGCATCCAGAAAGGAGGGGCGTAGGAATGACTAATGTGGTACAAACGACACTGGCCCAGCCGGTTTCATACAGTGGTATCGGCCTGCATGCTGCCAATGAAGTCCACATGGTATTGCGCCCGGCCCCGGCTGACACGGGGATTGTATTTGTCAGGACAGACCTGGCAGATAGGCCATCGGTACCTGCACAGTTAGCCTATGTGACCAATACCATGAGGGCGACGACACTGGAACGGGGAGAAGCCAAAGTATTTACGGTAGAACATCTGCTTTCGGCATTGCAGGGCATGGCTGTCGATAATTGTATTGTAGAAATGGATTCTGTTGAACCGCCTGTAGCGGACGGAAGCAGCATGACCTTTGTCAGACTGATTGAAAAGGCCGGTATACGGAATCTGGATACACCGCGGCATGTTCTGGCTGTGCGCCGGCAGCATCTCGTGCAGGAAGAAGATAAATTCATTGCCGTTCTTCCCTATGACGGATTCCGCATTACCTTTACTTCTATCAATCCTCATCCGATGCTGGGAGTACAGTTCAGCGATACAGAAATTACCAAGGAAAACTATATCCGCGATATAGCTTTTGCCCGTACTATTGCCTTTACCAGAGAATTGGATATGCTGAAAAAGCTGGGACTTGGAAAAGGCGGTACTCTGGAAAATACGATTGTTTATGATGATACAGCGTGCTTGTCCGTGTTGCGGAGCGACGATGAACTGGTCCGGCACAAAGTCCTGGATGTCATCGGGGACATGGCTCTCCTGGGCCGGCCTTTGAAAGGACATATCATCGCTGTCAAATCGAGTCATAAATTGAATAATATGCTGGCGCGACAGATCAGTGAAGAAATGAATTAAGGGAGGAATTTACAGATGGCAATCGAAAAAACATTAGAAGTAACGGATATCATGGAAATATTACCACACCGCTATCCGATGCTGCTCGTTGACCGTATTATTGAACTCGAACCGATGAAGTACGCTATTGGTATTAAAAATGCAACCTTTGACGAACAGTTTTTCCAGGGACATTTTCCGGGAAAACCGGTCATGCCCGGTGTACTTCTGGCAGAAGCCATGGCTCAGGTAGGCGGCGTAGCCCTCTTGTATCCGGAAGAAAACCGCGGGCTCATTCCTTTCTTTACAGGGATTGATAAACTCCGTTTCCGCCATCCCGTCCGTCCCGGCGATCAGATCGTCATGCGGGCGGATATCGTAAAAATCAAGGGCCGTATGGGAAAAGTCAAGGCCCAGTCCCACGTAGGGGACATTCTGTGCGCAGAAGGGGAATATCTCTTTGCCCTGATGCCGGGACAGGAACCGAGAAAATAAGAAATAGGCCGGATTAATGCAGAATTTGCAGAAAAAAAGTGGATAGAAGAGATAACACGATATAATCATACTTTTTTTACGGTTACATTTTGTATGGCCTTTACAGATTTTATGTTATATTACTATAATTTTTTATGCACCTGTCTGTCAGACAGGGTAGCAAGGAGTGACTCTAATGACCGAGGAAAAAGAAAACATGCCGCAGAGCATGATCCATCCAACGGCTATTATAGATCCACAAGCAGAAATCGGTCCTGGCGTGAAAATAGGTCCTTATGCTGTCATCGGCCCTCATGTAAAAATCGGGGCTGGTACGGAGGTCATGGCCCATGTTACCATTGACGGTTGGACGACTATAGGCGAAAACTGCCGCTTCTTCCCGAGCTGTTCTATTGGATCGGAACCACAGGATTTAAAATATCATGGTGAAAAGAGTTATCTGATCATCGGTGACCGGTCTGTTTTCCGTGAATTTGTAACGGTCAGCACAGCGACTGGCGAAGGCGAAGAAACGCGCATCGGCAGTGACTGCCTTTTCCAGGCATGTACCCATGTAGCTCACAACTGCGTCGTAGGAAATCATGTCATCATGAGCAACTGTGCCGGTCTGGCCGGTCATGTCACTGTAGAAGACCGGGTTGTCATCGGCGGCATTGCTGGTGTCCACCAGTTCGTCAAAGTTGGCCGCAACAGCATGATTGGCGGTCTGGCAAAGGTCGTGCAGGATATTCCGCCTTTTGTCATCGCTGATGGCCAGCCTGCCCGCGTCATCGGGCTCAACAGCGTCGGCCTTTCCCGGGCTGGCATGTCTGATGATGTACGGCGTGAATTAAAAAAAGCTTTCCGCATCCTCTATCGTTCCGGACTGAATCTGGGACAGGCGATTGCCGAGATGGAACAAGAGCTGGATAGCTGCGAAGAAGTGGAACATCTGCTGCGCTTCCTGCGCAATGCCGAACGGGGTATTATGCGGGGAACCAAAGATTGAACATGTATGAGGGCAGGTAAGGCTCGGCCTTGCCGCCCTTTTTTTATGGTGTTTCTTCATCGTGATGACAGGATACGTGTTTTTTTGGTATAATATACTGATGAGTTTTGATTATGTAGAATAAGGATGAGATATACATGGAAAAAGTAGGGTTACTGGCCGGAATCGGCAATCTTCCCGTGGCGTTTATGCGGGCTGCACAGCAGAGCGGCCATGCCGTAGTCGTCATTGCCGTCGTGCCTGATGTAGCGCCGGAACTGGCAAAAGAAGCCGATGTTTACTACGAAATCAATGTAGCCAAGCTCAATAAGATCATAAAGACACTGCGCAGTCATGATGTAGATAAAGTCACGATGATAGGGAAAGTGACAAAGGAAATCCTCTTCAAAGGGCTGAAGATGCCTGACATGCGGGCGTTGAAATTACTGGGACGCCTGCGCAACCGGAAAGACGATACGATTATGCTGGCTATCGTCGATGAACTGGCCAGAGATGGTATTGAAGTCGTTGATCAGACGCAGTATCTGAAGCCCCTTATGCCCTGTGCCGGCGTATTATCTAAACGGCCGCCGACGGAGGAAGAATCGGATGATATCCGCTTTGGCTTTGTCACGGCCAAAGCCATGGGCGGCATGGATATAGGACAGACGGTAGTCGTAAAGCACAAAGCCGTCATGGCCGTGGAAGCTATTGAAGGGACCGATGCCTGCATCCTCCGTGGAGGTGCGCTGGGCCGGGGCCATGCCGTCGTCGTCAAAGTAGCCAAGCCCAATCAGGACCTGCGCTTCGATGTGCCGGCCGTGGGGATGACGACGCTCCGTAGCATGATAGAGAGCGGTTGTACCGTTCTGGCTATTGAGGCGGGGCGTACGCTGTTTGTCGAACAGGAACAGGTCCTGGCGGAGGCAGACCGGCGGGGCATATGCATTTGTGCCGTTGATAAGACGTATTGACAGGAGTCTCTATGAAAATTATGTTTTCAGCCGGTGAAGCATCGGGGGATATGCACGGTGCCAACCTGGCCCGGGCACTGAAGGAGCTGGATCCGGAAGTGGAACTGCTGGGCATGGGCGGATCCCGCATGGCAGAAGCCGGCGTACGCATTGTATACGATATTAAAAATCTGGGATTTATCGGCGTGGGAGAAATTATCCGCAAGATTCCCTTTTTCTTCCGCCTGCGGGACTTTCTTCTCGAAACGATGAGGAAAGAAAAGCCCGATGTACTAGTCTGTATCGATTATCCCGGATTTAATATGCGCCTCATCAAGAAGGCGCGGGAAGCCGGCATTCGTGTTATCTATTATATTCTTCCGACTATTTGGGCCTGGCATAAAAGCCGGGGAAAAGTCATAGCCGAAAATACCGATCTGGCTATTTCACTGTTTCCCTTTGAAGCGCGGTTGTATGAACAAATCGGCACTCATGTGGCCTATGCCGGTCACCCGCTGATCGATACGGTGCATCCGTCTATGACGCGGGAAGAAGCCATCCGCATCTTTGGCCTGGATGAGTCGAAACGGACTATCCTTCTCATGCCGGGCAGCCGTCTTCAGGAAGTTCGGAGCCTGCTGCCGGTCATGCTCGATGCGGCTGCCATCATAGCAGAACAAATACCGGACGTGCAGTTCCTGCTGCCGGAAGCTTCCACTATAGACCGGAGCCTTCTGGAAAGCCTGATTCCCCAGGACGGGCCGGCTGTCCACATCGCGGCAGAAGGCGTCTATGATATGATGCATATCAGTACGGCTGCCGTGGCTGCGTCGGGAACGGCTACGCTGGAGACGGCTCTCATGGGGCTTCCGACCCTGCTCATTTACCGTGTGGGGAATCTGACGTACTGGCTGTCGAAAGTACTCGTACACATTAAGAGCATCGGCCTGCCCAATATCATCATGGGACACCGTATCATGCCGGAACTCTGGCAGAATGAAGTGACGCCGGAAGCGATAGCCCGGGACATGATTCACCTGCTGACGGACGAACAGGCATGGCAGAAGCGTCATGAAGCCATGCTGGCTGTGCGCAGGGAAATGGGAGAGCCCGGGGCCGTCCGTCGCACGGCTGCTACTATTTTACAATTCGTTAAGGAGAATTCTACTGCATGAAGCAATATAATAGCTGGCAAAGCTATAAAAGACTGTTACGTTTCGTACTTCCCTATAAAAAAAGACTGGTTGTAGCCGTCATCTGCATGGCCTTTTCCGGCCTGAGCAACGTCGTCGTGCCCTGGCTGATCAAGGACGTCATCGATAAGGTACTGGCTAATAAAGATGTATTTACCCTTAACCTCATCGTCATCGGAATCCTGGCACTGTTCTTTGCCAGAGGCTTTTTCTATTTTGGCCAGCGATACCTCATGAGTTTTGTCGGACAGAAAATTGTCAACGATATCCGTGAGGCCTTGTACCGCCATTTACAGACACTGTCCCTGTCGTATTTCGACAAGCGCAAGACCGGCAATATCATGAGCAATCTGACCAACGACGTCACGGCACTGCAGACGGCCATTGCCGGCAACCTCATTTCCTTTGTTCAGGAAGCGGTCATCCTCGTAGGCTCCCTCGCTTCCATGCTGTACTTGTATTGGAAGCTGACCCTGCTGACGCTGGTTATCGTTCCCCTCGTTGTCTTTACCATCCGTTTCTTTGGCGGGCGGCTGCGCCAGGCCGGGCATAAAGTCCAGGGGAAAATGGCCGATATTACGGCCCTTCTGGAAGAAGCGATTTCCGGCATCCGCATTATCCGCTCTTTTAACCGGGAAGAGTTTGAAATCAAGCGCTTTGTCGTACAGAATGACAGCAATTTCTGGGCTCTCATGGCGACGACGCGGCTGACGGCTATGCTGACGCCCTTTATCCAGTTCTTTGCCGCCATCGCCGTGACCGGTATCATCTGGTACGGCGGCATGAGCGTCATCAACGGAGAAATGACGGCCGGCGCGCTCATCGCCTTCCTGATTTATGCCATCAACCTGGCAAATCCCGTACGCCGTATCAGTGAAATTTACGGTGATATCCAGAAATCACTGGCCGCTGCGGACCGTGTCTTTGAAACCCTCGATACGGAACCGGAAGTTAAGGAAAAAGACGATGCTGTCGAACTTCCGCGCGTAGAGGGCCATGTCTGCTTTCATCACGTGGACTTTGCCTATGATGCGGATCATCCGGCCCTGACGGATTTTAATCTGGAAATCCAGCCGGGCGAAATCGTTGCCCTCGTCGGTCCCAGCGGGGCCGGCAAATCGACGGTGGCCAATCTCCTGCCACGGTTTTACGATGTGACCGGTGGTTCTCTGACTATCGACGGTACGGATGTACGCGATGTGACCTTCCAATCTCTGCGGCAGCAGATTGGCCTGGTCCCGCAGGAAACGATGCTGTTCAACGCTACCATCCGGGAAAATATCCTGTACGGCCGCCTCGACGCGACTGATGATGAAATCGTCCGGGCTGCCAAAGCGGCTAATGCCCACGAATTCATTTCACGACTGCCCGATGGCTATGACACTATCGTCGGTGACCGCGGCAATGCCCTTTCCGGTGGCCAGCGCCAGCGTATCGCCATTGCCCGTGCCATTTTGAAAGATCCGCGCATCCTCATCCTCGATGAAGCGACATCGGCTCTTGATACGGAATCAGAAAAAATTGTCCAGGCGGCACTGGAACGGCTCATGCAGGGCCGTACGTCCGTCGTCATTGCCCATCGCCTGAGCACCGTACGCGATGCCGACAAAATCGTCGTCATCGATCACGGACGAATCGTTGAAGAAGGAACGCATGCAGAGTTACTGGCCAGAGGCGGCCTGTACGCTCATTTGTATGCCGTGCAGTTTAAAGAAAAAGCGGAAGGTTGAAAACTATGTTAAATCGCCTGCGTGTCAAATCGATGTACTGGCTGTATAATATCCTGCTTCTCATGTATTGGGCGTCTCTCATTCCTGTGCTCATCTACCGCCTCATACATGAAGAAGGATTTTATCAGCGCATCAAACAAAGCATCGGTTTTCTGCCAGATGAGCTGAAGAAAAAAATATCAGACCGGCACGCCATCTGGGTCCATGCGGCTTCGGTCGGCGAAATCGTGGCAGCCAGCCCGATTGTGCGGGAAATGCGGAAAGAACATCCCCAGGAAGTCATCATCGTTTCTGTCGTCACGGCGACGGGATTCCGCATGGCGCATCAGATCATAGACGGGGCAGACGGCATCCTGTATTTTCCCCTGGATCTGCCTTACCTGACCGGCCGTATCCTTAATATCGTCAACCCCAAAATCATCGTTCTCGTGGAAACGGAAATCTGGCCGAATTTTCTGCGCATAGCCAACCGCAAGAAAATCCCCATCATGATGATGAATGGCCGTATCAGTCAGCGCAGTGTTTCCCGGTACCGGTTGATTACCTTTTTTACCCGTCATGTTTTGTCGTCCATCCGTATTTTCTGTATGCAGAGCCGGATTGACGCCCAGTATATCATCGACATCGGAGCCGATCCCAATAAGGTCATCGTGACAGGCAATACGAAATACGATCAGACTTATGGCATCGTGACGCCGGAAGAAAAGAAGAAATTCCTGGCTGAGCTGGGATTTTCGGAAAGCGATTATCCTATTATGATTGCCGGCAGTACCCACAAGGGAGAAACGGGATCCGTCTACAAGGCCTTTTCTGCCATACGGGAAAAACATCCGAAGGCCCGTCTGATCATCGCCCCCCGCTACATTTACCAGTCTGACCTGGTGCGGGAAGAAGGACGGAAATATGGCATCACCATGGCCAAACGCAGTGAAATGAAAGCAGGAAAGAAGATGGACGGTCCCTATGAAGGCGTCATTCTCGATACCATTGGCGAACTGGGGCGGGTATACAGCCTGGGCGATCTGGTATTCGTCGGCGGCAGCCTGGCCCATATAGGAGGACATAATATACTTGAACCGGCAGCTCATGCCAAACCGATCGTCGTCGGCCCCAATATGTTCAATTTTGTGGAAATTTACGACCTGCTGAGCAGCCGCGGCGCCTGTATCATGGTCAAAAATGAAGAAGAATTCATCAGAACCTGTGTGCGCATCGTCGATGACCGGCAGATGGCCGAAAATATGAAACGTCACTGTATTGAAATCGTACAGGAAAATCAGGGGGCGACGCGCCGCAATCTGGCGGAACTGCAAAAAATACTGGATGACCTTCACGCCTGGAGATGATGTCATGTCTATCTACAGTAAAATAGCAGCCTATATGGGATATCTCATGGCAGATACCCCCCATAGCTGGAAAGACGGCCCTGTGCTGGCAATCCTTTCCGGTCTTTCGGTGCTCTATGGCTGGGGCGTACGGCGCCGGTACCAAGCTTATGTATCTCACCCGGAAAAGCAGGCCCATCTGTCAGTCCCGGTCATCAGTCTGGGGAATATCACTGCCGGCGGGACTGGAAAGACACCTACGGCGTGCTACCTGGCCAGATGGCTGTGCCGGAAGGGATATAAGCCGGCCCTTCTGAACAGGGGATACCGCTCTCAGGCTGAAAAAGGAGCGGCGGTCATGTCCGACGGTGAGCATATCCTGCTAAATGCCCGTGCTGGCGGCGATGAGGCCCTGCTCATGGCCCGCAGCCTTCCCGGCGTTCCCGTCCTGGTCGGAAGGGAACGGGCCCGTACAGGCCAGATGGCAGTCCGCATGCTGGGAGCGCAGGTGCTGCTCCTCGACGACGCCTTTCAGCACTGGCAGCTGGCCCGGAATCTGGATATCGTCCTCATCGACAGCACCAATCCTTTTGGTAACGGTCATCTCCTTCCCAGAGGAATCCTGCGGGAGCCGATGGAACATCTCCGGCGGGCCGGGTTCTTCATCCTGACCAAATCAGATTTATGCAGCCGCGAGGAAAAAGAGAAAATCTGCCAGACCCTGCGGAAATATAACGAGACGGCCCCTGTAGCCGAAGCGGTTCATCAGCCGGCCTGGTGTATTTCCTTCAAAGACTGGTATGAAGGCCGGAAAGACCGGCATGGCTGCAGCCAGCTTACGGTGGGGGCGACAGTAACTGCCGTATCGGCCCTGGGAAATCCCGCCTCCTTTGAAGCGACGGTCTGCGCCTGCGGATACCATCTGGGTGACCGTATCCGCTATGATGACCACCATCCCTATACCGCTGCGGATATACGGATGATGGAAGAAAAGGCCGCCCAATGCGGATCCGTACTGGTAACGACGGAAAAAGATGCCGTCAAACTGCCGGCATCGGATATACTGGAACGACAAGTCCCGCTATGGGTACTGGGTATAGAAATAGTGATCTGCAAAGGAGAAGAAGCTTTGCAGACCTGTATTCTCAATCATATAGGAGGAACGACATGAACTTTATCTGCATCATTCCCGCACGGTTTGCTTCGACGCGTCTTCCGGGCAAACCCCTGGCGGATATTGCTGGCAAACCGCTGATCCAGCGCGTATATGAACAGGCCGCAAAGGCCGGGAAAGTATCTTCCGTCGTAGTGGCCGTCGATAATCCCCGCGTATATGATACGGTCGTCACCTTTGGCGGCCATGCCGTCATGACCCGGGAAGACCATGCCAACGGTACGGATCGACTGGCAGAAGCGGTGGGGCATTACCCCGACGCCGATGTCATCGTGAACGTTCAGGGGGATGAACCACTCATCACGCCAGAAGTCATCGATGCCCTGTGCCAGACCTTTGAAGAAGACGATTCTCTCATGATGGCGACGGTGGCGACGCCGCTCAAAGAAGACGAGTATGACGATCCCAGCGCGGTGAAAGTCGTCATGAACAAGCGGAACGAAGCCATGTATTTTTCCCGTTCCCTCATTCCTTATCCCCGTCATCCCTTCCATGATGCCGTACGGCCGTACAAGCATATCGGCATTTACGCATACCGCCGGGATTTCCTGCTGCAGTATGCTTCTATGGAACCGACACCGGCAGAAGAAGTAGAATCGTTGGAACAGTTGCGCGTTTTGGAAAATGGCTATAAGATAAAAGTTATCACGACAGAGCAAGAATTTATCGGCATCGATACGCCGGAAGATCTGGAACATATCCGTGAATATTTTGCAAAGGAGTCCCAATCATGAAAGCAGTACAGGTAGGAAACAGGCAAATTGGCGGCGACGGCAGACTATTCGTCATGGCCGGTCCCTGCGTCATAGAGGACCCGGAACGGGTGCTGCGCATCGGCAGAGAAATGAAAGCCATCTGCAGCCGTCTCGGCCTTCCCTATATATTCAAAGCTTCTTTTGATAAAGCTAACCGTTCGAGCTGGAAATCGTTCCGCGGCCCGGGCCTTACAGAAGGGCTGAAAATCCTCAAAGCCGTCAAGGAAGAATTACAGATACCCGTTGTCAGTGACATCCACGATGCCAGCCAGGCAGAACCGGCGGCAGAAGTCCTCGATATCCTGCAGATACCGGCTTTCCTCTGCCGGCAGACTGATTTGCTGCAGGCAGCGGCCCGCACGGGAAAATGTATCAACGTCAAAAAAGGGCAGTTCATGGCGCCGTCGGATATGAAAAACGTGGCAGAAAAAATCAGTCACGAAGGCAATGAAAACATCATTCTGACCGAACGGGGCGTATCCCTTGGCTATCACAATCTCGTCGTAGATATGCGCAGCTTCCCCATCATGCGTGAATTCGGCTATCCTGTCGTCTTTGATGCTACCCACAGCGTCCAGCTGCCCGGCGGAGCCGGTACCCATTCTTCCGGCCAGCGCCAGTTCATTGGCAACCTGGCCAGAGCGGCGGCTGGTTCCGGCATCGACGGCGTATTCATGGAAGTACATGACAATCCGGAAGAAGCGCTTTGCGATGGTCCTAACATGCTCTATCTGACACAGGTAGAAGGGCTGCTGCGCGATATGATGGCTATCAAGGCCGTTGCCGATAAAAGCGCGTCTACGGCCATGAAATAATAACAGAGGTGAAAGACATGGATATATTACAAGAAGCAAAAGATGTATTGCAGCAGGAAGCGAGAGGCATTGAAAACCTGATTCCCAAACTGGACCAGAATTTTGTCAATGCCATCAATCTGATTATGGAATCCAAAGGCCGCGTCGTCGTAACCGGCATGGGGAAATCCGGCCATATTGCCCGGAAGATTTCCGCCACCATGGCCAGCACGGGTACGCCGGCTATTTTCCTTCATCCCGGTGAAGCCATTCACGGCGATCTGGGGATGGTGACCGGCGACGATGTGGTCCTGGCCATTTCCAAGAGCGGTGAAACGCGGGAAGTACTGAATATGCTGCCCAGTCTGAAGCGCATCGGTGCAAAGGTTATCGCCATCGTCGGCGAACACAACTCGACACTGGCAAAGAATTCCGACGTCATCCTTGACGCTTCCGTAGAAAAAGAAGCCTGCCCGCTGGGACTGGCTCCGACGACGAGCACGACCGTGGCCCTGGCCCTGGGCGATGCCCTGGCAGTCGTCCTCCTTTCGTGCCATCATTTTACGAAAGACCAGTTTGCCATTTTCCATCCCGGTGGATCTCTGGGCCGCAAGCTGCTCCTGACCGTAGAAAACGTCATGCATAAAGGTGAAGATAATCCGGTCATCAGCGAAGACAGCACCGTCCAGGATGCCCTGTTCATGATGACCGAAAAAGGACTCGGTGCCGTATCGGTCGTCGATGAAGATGGAGTCCTTATCGGCCTCGTGACCGATGGCGACGTACGGCGCGGGCTGGAAACGGGTTCCAATTTCCTGCAATGGCCCGTCGATGCTATGATGACCAAAAGTCCGCGCACCATTACCAATGACAAGCTGGCGGCCGAAGCCATGCACATCATGGAAAAGAATCAGCCCCGGCCTATTACGGTACTGCCCGTAGTAGATAAAGACCACAAGGCCGTCGGGATGATCCATCTGACCGATTTGCTGCGGCAGGGAGTGGTCTGATGAAATACCTGACACAGATAAAACTACTGGCCCTCGATGTCGATGGCGTCCTGACCGACGGCATTATCTACTACAGCCCGGCGGGAGATGCCATGAAAGGCTTTTCTGCCCGCGATGGCATGGGAATTTCCCTGGCCCGTATGGCCGGGCTGAAAACGGCGTTGATTACAGGGCGCAGATCCCCTATGGTAGAACAGCGGGCCAAGGACCTGCATATCGATTATGTTATCCAGGATGCCCGGGATAAACTTCAGGCCCTGCGCCAGCTGTGCAGGGAAACGGGTATTGCCATGGAAGAAGTATCCTACATGGGCGATGACCTGAATGACATTTCTCTTATCCGCAACGTCGGTTTCGGTGCCGCTCCCTGTGACGGTTGTGAAGAAGCCTGCAAGGCAGCCGCCTTCGTTTCCAACTTCCGGGGCGGATACGGCGCGCTGCGTGAGCTGGTAGAGTATATTTTAAAAAACCAGGGCGTCTGGGACGATATAGTGAATCATTTTCTGACCGGCACTGCCGAATTTAAACAGTAAGGAAAGGAGCGTCTGCATCGTGTTTTCGGAATGGCAGTATTACGTAATGCGGGCCATTGGCAGAGGAATCCGTCATCTGTCCTACCCGACAGTCATTTCATTAGGACGCAGGCTGGGTCCTTTAGTCAGCCGGATTATGAAAAAGCAATATGACAGAGCCATCTTTCAGGCTGTGCGGGGACTGGAATGCAGTGAAGAAGAGGCCCGCCGCATCGTAGATGAATTGTTTTGCAATCTGGGCCAGTCAGCATTGGAAATCCTCTATACGCCCAACCTGAATCCCGGCAATATTTCTGAATACGTCACCCTCGATCATCCGGAACGCCTCGATGAAGCCATGAAAGAAGATAAAGGCGTCATCATCCTTACCGGTCATATCGGCAACTGGGAATGGCTGGGAGCACTGGCCATGTATGGCTATCCGGCTTCGACTATCGTCAAGAACCAGGCCAACTCGTCCATTACGCGTCTTCTGAATGAAAACCGGGAAGGCATGGGCCTGGAAGTCTTCGCCCGCGGGGGAAATGAAATGATCATTGCCGCCCGGGCGCTGAAGCGGAAGAAACTGCTGGGGTTCCTGGCCGATCAGGACGGCGGCTTTCATGGCGTGCCCCAGCCATTCCTGGGAAAAATGAGTTCCACGCCGAAAGGGCCGGCCATGTTTGCCCAGAAATTTCATTCTCCCATCGTCCCTGTCTTTACCATTCATGATGAAAACCATCGCACTCATCTGGCAATCGGTGAAATCATGCATTTTGAAGATACGGGGAACAAGGAAGAAGATATTGCCAGCATGACGCGAAAAATGGCAGTACTGACGGAAAAATTCATTAAAGAACATCCTACGGAATGGCTCTGGTTCCAGCACCGCTGGAGCACGGAACCGGAAGATATCATTGCGCTGCAGAAAGAAGGAGCGGTGAAGGACAGTGAACATACGGCAGAAACTGATACAAAATAAAATAGCCATTCTCGTGGCAGTCGTTTTGATTTTATTTGCCGGCATGTTATACTGGTTCATGAAATCGGCGCCGACGCAGGTAGAAGATACGCCCCGCAGCGATGACCTGGTCGAATTCCAGGGTTCGGAAATCGAAGAAAAAGACGGGGACCGTCTGGTATGGCGGCTGTCATCAGAGAAAATCCAGGTCGATCCCAAGACACAGAAAATGTATTTTACCAGCCCAAAAGCCGAAATCTGGGAAAAAGACGGGACTGAGCTTACGGTGACAGCGAAACTGGGCATCGTAGACCGGGCCAAGAAAACCATTGAGCTGAAACAGCCTATTGAAGCTTCGACCGATAAAGGAGATACATTGCAGACTGAGGGCAGTGTGTATTATAATATGGATACACGGCTTATCAAAGGCGGCAAAGTGCTGCTGACGCGCCATGATAAAACGGCGGTAAGCGGTGATTCGTTTGAAACCAACGCATCCCTGGATCAGGTAACGGTGCAGGGCCATGCGAAGATAACCAAGGGAGAGTAGAGCATGAAACAGAAACGATGCATGAAAATCCTGGCAGCTGTCATGGTCAGCGCCATGCTCCTGCCCGCTGCCGTTACGATTGCCGCGGATAACCCTTCTGTATCGGTGACGGCAGATAAACTGGAATACAATGGCAAAACACAGATTGCCAAAGCGACGGGCAATGTCGTTATCATACGGGACCAGGCAACCCTCACGGGGAACGTGGCTACGTATAATCTGAAAACGGCAGAAGCCGATATGGAAGGCAACGTCACGGCCCAGCAGCCGGACATGCACATGACTGCCGACAAACTTCATTCGACGAACCGCAATTACCTCATCGCCACGGGCAATGTCAAAGGCGTGTATGGCGATAAAAAGGTAAATGGCGATCAGGTAGAATATTATCTCGACCAGGACCATGGCATCGTAACGGGCCATGGATATCTGGAAGCACAGGGCTCGCAGATGTGGGCCGACCATATCGAAGGCTGGTTCAAGGAAATCCGGGCAGTCGGTACGGGCAATGTCCATATCGAATCGCCGGCGGAAGAACTGACTGCCTATGGCGATAAGGCCGTGTATACACAGACGCCGGGACAGAATAATGGCGTCATCCACATGACCGGAAATGTATATGCTACCCAGAAGGGTAACCAGCTCAGCGGTAATGACGTAGAAGTGCACCTGGCAGATAATTCTGTAGAATCTAATGGCCGTTCTACCGTTGTATTCATACCGGGCAGTGAAGAATAGGGGAAACGATGTACATCCAGACCAATGATTTAATCAAAACGTATAAAGAACGCAATGTCGTCAACAGAGTCAGCATTCATGTAGACCAGGGGCAGATTGTCGGCCTTCTGGGACCGAATGGGGCAGGCAAGACGACGACATTTTATATGATAGTCGGCATCGAGCATCCCAGTGACGGGTCGATTTACATCGATGACCACGATATCACCGGGCTGCCTATCCATAAGCGGGCTGCCTATGGCATCGGCTATCTGCCTCAGGAAGCATCGATTTTCCGCAAGCTGACCGTAGAAGATAATCTGCTGGCCATGCTGGAAACGACGACTTTGTCGCGGAAAGAGCAGAAGGAAAAGGCCGAAGCGCTCATGGAAGAATTTACCATTACCAAGCTGCGCAACCGCCTGGGCATACAGTTGTCCGGCGGCGAACGGCGGCGTGTGGAAATCGCCCGCTGTCTGGTCATGGATCCGGCCTTTATCCTCCTCGACGAACCCTTTGCCGGCATCGACCCGTTGGCTGTCAATGATATCCAGGATATCATCAGTCATCTGAAGGACCGGGGAATTGGCGTTCTCATTACGGACCATAACGTCCGGGAAACGCTGAGCATCGTCGATAAGGCGTATATCCTCAACGAGGGGCAGATCCTCCTGGAAGGAAGTCCACAGATGATTGCCAACGATCCCGTAGCCAAGAAATTCTACTTAGGCGAAGAATTTACCATGTAACAGGGGGAAACGATGAGAATATTAGATAAGTATATATTAAAGGAATTCATCAGCCCGTTCCTGTTCGGTGTCTGCGCCTTTACGGCTGTTTTCATTGGTACGGGTACGCTCTATCGGATAGCCAATTTAATCAACAACTACGGAGCTTCCCTGTGGGATGCCTTTCGTGTCCTCGTCCTGGCCCTGCCCTCGATTATCGTCGTGACCTTTCCCATGTCGGTGCTCCTCGGCTCACTCATGGCCTTTGGACGCCTGTCCAGCAACAGCGAGCTCATTGTCATGCGTTCAGGAGGACAGAATTTTGTCCGCCTGGCCATGCCGATTTTTATCGCTGCCCTGATCATTTCTCTGGGGACGACAGCGTTCAACGAATTTGTCGTGCCGAAAGCCAACAATGCCTATAATACGATTATCAATCAGGAAATCAAACATCAGGTGGCCCCCAAGACGCAGGACCATATCATTCTCAAAGATGTCAAGGGTCATGATATCAACAGCCTGATGTACGCCCGGCAGTACGATTCAGACCTCAAACAATTCAAGGACATCACCGTCCAGGAATTTGAAAATGATACGCTCGTACGGGTGGAAAAAGCTGATTATGCCGACTGGAACGGCAGTAAATGGGTCATGCATGAAGGCCGTATTTACGATGTTTCGGTGGGGGAAACGGTAACCCGGACGATGACCTTCAAAAATCAGGAACTTCCTATTTCCCAGAAACCGAATAAAGTCAGTGCATCCCAGAAGAAGCCTGATGAAATGACCATACGGGAACTGCGGGAACAGATATCGCTCCTCGACCAGAATTCGGTCAATACGAATAAGATGAAAGTGGAAATGTACAACCGCTTTGCCATGCCGCTGGCCAGCTTGGTCTGCGCTATTGTCGGCGCACCGCTGGGCATGCAGAAACAGCGGGGCAGTTCTTCTATCGGTTTTGGCATCAGCGTCGTCGTCATTTTCATTTATTACACGATTATGACTCTGGGGAATGCCCTGGGGAACGGGGGCAAGATTCCTCCGTATATTGCCGCTTTTTTACCGGATATCGTCTGTGGCATTGCCGGTATATTTTTAGTATACCGCAAATCCAGATAATCAGACGGAGTGATTGGTATGCCTTGGGGCTGCCGGTCACTCTGCCTTTTTTTATATATTTCTGCAGAAATGATGCAAAATACCATGACAGAATTCATATCATGGTATAATATAAAAAACAGGATGGAGGTGTGCCAATGGAATACGGATGGATTATGTTGCTGATTTTAGCCGTCATGGGCGGTGTCATAGCCTATCTGGGTGATAAAATCGGCTCCCGCGTAGGCAAAAGAAAAATAAAATTATTTGGCATGCGGCCGAAATACTCATCTATCCTGATTACAATTATTACCGGCGTCAGCATTGCCGCCGTTACCCTTGGCGTCATGTCGGTCCTTTCGCAGAATGTCCGCATCGCCCTGTTCGGGATGCACCAGCTGCAGCTGCAGAAGGCCGAACTGGAACAGCAGCGGGACCGGTTGCTGCAGCAGGCCCGGGAGTTGGGACTGGAAATGGAAGAAAAGAACAATCTCCTGGCAGCCAACGAAAACCTGCTCCGTCATCAGGAACAGCAGCTGGCCGATGCCAACGACCGCATACGGGTGACACAGCTGGATCTGGAGCAGACCCAGGCCGCCCGCGATGATGTGAGCCGTCAACTGACCATCGTTCAGGTGGCCCGCGATGAAATGATGGCCCGCAATACGCAGCTTAACACAGAAAATAAAGAACTGGAAGCGACGCAGGCACGCATGAATCACACCATCGGCCTGCTCGATGAACGCATAAAATTACTGAACGATAAAATGACCGATATACGGGAAGGGCAGGTACTGTTCCGCGTCGGTGAAGTCCTGGCCAGCAAAGTCGTCGATGCCAATGCCGATGAAAGTAAGATCCGGGCTTCTCTGGGAGAAATGCTGGCCCAGACCAATACCCGCATCCGGGAACAACTGGGCATCACCAATGAAAATGCCGTCGTGCTCTATATTTCGCAGGATGAAATCGACCAGACGGTCCAGACGCTGCATGCCGCCAGGGGCAGTAAATTGATCCGCCTTACGGCTGCGGGCAATATCATCCTCGGGGAACCGGCGCTGGTCCATCTGGAAACCTTCGATAACCAGCTCATTTATCATAAAAATGAAATCGTCTATGAAGAACATTTCCGCTCTTCCGATGTCAATGGCAGTGCCGAATACATCGTCTTCCGCTTCCTCCATGAAGTCAATCAGAAAGCCGTCGGCAAGGGCATCCTGCCCGACCCGCTGACAGGTAACGTGGGGTCGCTGACGGCAACGGAAATGTTCGATACGATCCAGCGGATTAAATCCTGTGGCGATGGCGATATCATCCTGCGGGCCGTAGCCCGTACGGATATTTACACGGCGGGGCCGATGAACATCGACATAGCCGTCCGGTCCTATGGGACACCGTGAGAGGAGCAGGATTCATGATTTTAGCAATCGATCCCGGATCAGAAAAGACGGGGACAGCGGTCCTTGGCACCGATGGCAGCCTGGTCTGCCGTCAGATCATACCTACCGGGGACCTTTCCTGTCATCTGCGGGAGATGTATAAAAAGTATGCTTTTACGCATATTGTCATGGGAAATGGTACGAACCACCGTTATCTTCAGCCCGTTGCCGAAGAATGGATACGCAAAGAAGCACCAGATGTGACCTTTTCCCTCATCGACGAAAAGTTTACTACTGTAGAGGGGCGAAAGCTGTACTGGCAGTATACGCCCCGCCATGGCTGGCGCCGTCTGGTCCCTCTGTCCCTGCAATATCCGCCGGAACCGGTCGATGACTTTGTGGCCTGGATCATCGGACAGCGGTATATAAAATCCCTGGGAGGTCTTTCATGATTGAATACGTACTACGCGCTATAGGACTGGCTTTTGGAGCCTTGGTATATAACTGCGGCCTTCACGTGTTCCTGGTACCCAATAATGTCATCGATGGTGGCGTCGTCGGGATTGCCCTCATGGCAGCCCATGTGACGGGCATATCCTTCAGTGTGTTTATCGTCGCCCTGAACATTCCCTTCTTCGTCATCGGTTACCGTAAAATCGGTTTGCGCTTTACCTTTTTTTCGCTCTATTCCGTCTTCTGCCTCTCGCTGTGGAGCAGTTTCCTCCATCTGTCCCCCATGACGGATGACCCCTTTTTATCGACTATTTTCGGCGGTATCATCATGGGGCTCGGCGTAGGGCTGATCATCCGCTGGGGCGGTTCTCTGGATGGCACGGAAATCATGGCCATCATCACTGAAAAGATTTCTCCCTTTTCCGTCGGGGAAATCGTCATGTTTTTTAACCTGTTCATTTTAGGATCTGCTATCTTTGTCTTTGGCGTAGACAGTGCCCTCTATTCGCTGGTAGCCTATTTCATTGCCTATAAGATGATCGATGTCGTTGTGAACGGTCTCGATGAAATGAAGGGACTGTTCATCGTTTCGGCAAAGCATGACGAAGTGGCCCGGGTCATCACCCAGGATATGGGACGGGCTGTAACGCTCCTGCACGGAGAAGGAGCGTATACGCGGAAGCAGACCTTGATTCTGTACTGCGTCGTTTCCCGTCTGGAAATCACCAAAATGCAGGACGTGGTAAAACGGATAGATCCGCGGGCGTTTATTACGATATTTGATATACGCGAGACCCAGGGCGGTCTGCTCAAAGGGAAAAAGAACCATGAGTAAAACGGTTTATGGGGGGCACTTTTGGTTGACGAAACACAACAGATGCTATATCATATAAAATAATTGCATATATAGTTATATTAATATAAGAAGCATGCAGGACAGCTTCTCGCACAGGAGGCAGAGAAATGGCACAATTGAATTTTAATATTGAAGATATTTGCGGGACCTTATCAGAAAATAAGGATGGCTGGCACAAACAGCTGACCTATATCAGTTGGAACAATCGGCCGCCCAAGTTCGACCTTCGCTCGTGGGATCCTGATTATCAGGCCATGACCAAAGGGATTACCCTGACAAAAGACGAATTGATTGAACTTCGTAATATTCTGGATAAGATGGATTTTGATAAATACTAAAGGGGTGTGAAGTATGCTTTCTCAGATTCAGTGCGGATAATGACGAAAGCATACTTTTATTTTGCTTGCAAAAGAAGAAGAAACATTATATAATCTCTGTTGTATGTACTATTAATACTTGGTCATAATTTACATAAAGGTGATGGAATGGTTCGTATAGCCAGAGAAAAAAGACACGCTCTCCTGTCCCGCCGCATTGAGGAAAATCCCTTCATCAATGACGAGGAACTGGCGGAAGAATTTTCTGTCAGCGTGGCGACTATCCGGCTGGACCGGATGGCCCTGGGGATACCAGAGCTTCGCATGCGCATAAAAAAGCGCGCCGAAGCAGCACAGGCCCAGCAACACCGAACAGATGTCATGGGGGACCTGATTGAATGCAATGTTGGTAAAGATGCGATATCCATTATGATGGCTACTGAAGACATGGTGGATGCAGCACATGTCGTACAGTCACGGTATTTATATGCCCAGGCGGATTCCCTTACAAAAGCCGTCCTGAATCTTCCGGTCTGTATCATCGCCGTTGCCAACTTAAAATATAAGCAGCCCGTAACTGTCGGGGACCGGCTCGTCGCACGGGCTGAAGTCATCCGTCAGAGAGATCAGAAATATTATGTATGGGTGAAGATACGCAAGAATGCCAAAGAAGTATTCCGGGCAAAGTTTATCGTAGAGTCTTTGGAATAACGGAGATAGAGTAATGAAAATAGCTGTAGACGCTATGGGCGGGGATTATGCGCCAGAAGAAATCGTTCTGGGAGCAATTCACGCCGTACGCGAATATAAATACGATGTAGTACTCGTCGGGGATGAACAGAAAATACGGAGGGTACTGCAGCAATATGACGCGAAAGAAAGTGACCGCCTGTCTATTGTCCATGCCAGTGAAGTAATCGAAATGGGAGAACATCCCGTGCAGGCAGTCCGTAAAAAGAAAGATGCCTCTATTGTCGTGGCGACACGACTCGTACGGGACGGACAGTGTGAGGCCGTCGTAGCTCCGGGTAGTACGGGGGCGGCTGTCACGGCAGCCCTTCTGGGACTGGGGCGGATCGCCGGCATAGAACGGCCCTGTATCGCTACGCCGATTCCTTCCAAAAAGGGAATTACAGTGCTGCTCGATTCGGGAGCCAATTCCAACAGCAAGCCGAAACATCTCGTAGAAGCGGCTATCATGGGATCCCATTATGCCAAGTACATCCTGGGCATAGA
The DNA here is from genome assembly GCF_002391155.1 of Megasphaera sp. UBA4382. Lineage (NCBI taxonomy): Bacteria > Bacillati > Bacillota > Negativicutes > Veillonellales > Veillonellaceae > Megasphaera > Megasphaera sp. UBA4382. The sequence goes on from NZ_DGRS01000015.1 coordinate 114,810, forward strand.
TAAGCCGCAGGTCGGCCTGCTGAATATCGGCGAAGAAGTGACGAAAGGCAATGAATTATGCCAGCGCACCTATCCGCTGCTGGAAAAATTAAAGACTATTTCTTTCTATGGCAATGTTGAAGGCAGGGATATCCCCAACGGCACGGTAGATGTCGTCGTCTGCGACGGATTCGTCGGTAATGTCATCCTGAAGTTTGGCGAAAGCATGGCTATGTTCATCTACCGGCTGGTCAAGCAGGCCATAAAGAATAGTGGGTTTATTGCAAAACTAGGTGCTCTAGCGATTTATCCTGCACTGAAATCGCTGAAGAAACGCCTGGATTTTACGGAATATGGAGGGGCTCCCCTGTTAGGAGTCAACGGCAGTTTTATTATCTGCCACGGCAGTTCCAAGGCAAAGGCTATTAAAAATGCCATCCGCGTTGCCGGTGAACTGGTACAGCAGGATGTGACAGGACATATCCGCAATAGTATAGAGGAAGAAGGAGTTCAGGAATATGATAGTGAAAGCTAATCCGGCAGGGATTCTCGGCACCGGGCATTGTGTGCCCGAACAGGTTTGGACGAATGAGTATTTGGAAACGTTTCTGGATACATCCGATGAATGGATCCGCAGCCGTACCGGTATCGGTGCCAGGCATGTAGCCCCCGAAGGGGTCAACACGTCAGATTTGGCAACGGGCGCGGCAAAAGAAGCGTTGGAAATGGCCGGAGTCAGCCCGGAAGATCTCGATTTGATCATCGTGTGCACCCTGACACCAGACAAGATGCTGCCTAGCACAGCCTGCATCGTCCAGGCCAATCTGGGAGCCGTCAATGCCGCCGCCTTCGATCTGGAAGCAGCCTGCTCCGGCTTTGCCTATGGGTCGATTATTGCCTCCCAGATGATTGAAAACGGTATGTATGACCATATTCTGGTCATCGGCGCAGAAGTCCTGACAAGGGTCATCAACTGGAAAGACCGTTCTTCCTGCGTCCTCTTTGGCGATGGTGCCGGAGCAGCCGTCATCGGCCGCGTTCCCTCGGGATACGGCATCCTCAGCGGCGCCATGGGTGCCGACGGTACCGGCGGCGATTTCCTGACCATCCGCAGTGGTATCGCCAACCCCGTCACGGATGCGCGCCGCGCCGACGGATCGGCTTATGCCGTCATGGATGGCAGGGAAGTCTATAAATTTGCAGTCAAAGCAATGCCTCATGCAGCCGAACTGGCACTGCAGCGGGCGGAACTGGAAAAGAAAGATATTGATGTCCTCGTACCTCACCAGGCCAACATGCGCATTATCGAATCGGCAGCAAAACGCCTGCATGTGCCTATGGAAAAGGTATACGTCAACATCGAAAAATATGCCAATACATCGGGTGCATCCATCCCTATCGCCCTGGACGAAGCCGTCCGCACGGGGATGGTGAAACGGGGAGACATTGTCTGCCTCGCCGGTTTTGGTGCCGGCCTGACCTGGGCCAGCGTCGTCATGAAATGGTACTAAAAAAGAATTGAGGTGATTCCTTTGAAAACTGCATTTGTATTTCCCGGACAAGGTGCCCAGAAAGTGGGCATGATCAAAGACTTATACGACAATTATGCCGTCGTAAAAGAACTGTTTGAAGAAGCTGATGATGCCCTGCATTTTTCGCTGACCAAGCTGATTTTTGAAGGTCCTGATGAAGAACTGATGAAGACCAGCAATACCCAGCCGGCTATCCTCACGGCCAGCACGGCCTGCTGCCGCGTCCTTCAGCAGGAAGGACTGACACCGGATATCGCTGCCGGCCACAGCCTCGGCGAATATTCCGCCCTCGTAGCAGCCGGATCGCTGAGCTTTGCCGATGCCGTCCGCACCGTACGGCTGCGCGGCCAGTTCATGCAGGAAGCCGTTCCCCTCGGAGAAGGCGGCATGGCAGCTATCCTCGGCCTCGATGACGAAAAAATCAAGGAAATCTGTGCCCAGGTTTCTGCCCAGGGCGGCGTCGTCCAGGCGGTCAATTTCAACTGCCCGGGCCAGACGGTCATTGCCGGTTCTGCCAAAGCCGTAGAAACAGCGGCCGATGCCCTGAAAGCGGCCGGTGCCCGCCGCGCTGTCATGCTCCATGTCAGTGCCCCCTTCCACAGCACCCTCATGGAACCGGCTGCCCGGCGCCTGGCGGAAGTCCTCGATACGATTACCATCCGCGATGCACAGATTCCTGTCGTAGCCAATGTGAACGGACAGATGGAAACAAAGGCTGCCGATATTAAGGAAGCCCTGGTCAGACAGGCGGCTAGCCCGGTTCTGTGGATCGACTGCACGCACACCATGCAGCAGTTCGGCGCTGAAGCGTTCGTCGAAGTCGGCCCCGGCAAGACCATCTGCGGCTTCAATCGTAAGATTGACCGCAAAATCCATAGTGAAAACGTAGAAGATATCCCGTCCTTACAGAAAACACTTGAATTTTTCCAGGGGGTCAGATAAAATGCTTTTAACAGGTAAAACTGCGATTGTAACAGGCGGTTCCCGCGGCATCGGCCGTGCCGTCTCCCTGCTGCTGGCCCGGGAAGGTGCCAATGTGGCTATCGTCTACGCCGGCAATACGGCAGCTGCAGAAGAAACGAAGCAGCAGGCCGAAGCGTTGGGCGCAGCTGCTGCCGTGTTCCAGTGCGATGTAGCTGACGAACAGGCTGTGGCGGATATGGTCAAAGCCGTCAAGACCCAGTTTGGTTCCGTAGATATCCTGGTCAATAACGCCGGAATCACCCGTGACGGACTGCTCATGCGCATGAAAGAAGCGGATTGGCAGGCCGTCCTGGATACGAATCTGACCGGTGTCTATCATTGTACAAAAGCTGTTTCCAAGCTGATGATGAAACAGCGTCAGGGGGCCGTCATCAATCTGTCCTCTGTCGTCGGGGAAACGGGCAATGCCGGCCAGGCTAATTACGCCGCTGCCAAAGCAGGCATCATCGGCTTTACCAAGGCCGTTGCCAAAGAACTGGCATCGCGCAATATACGTGTCAATGCCGTAGCTCCCGGCTACGTAGAAACAGACATGACTGCCGGACTTCCCGATTCGGCCAAGGAAGACATGCTCCGCTCCATCCCGCTGGGCCGCCCGGCTACAGCCGATGATGTGGCGCAGGCCGTCTTATTCCTTGCATCTGATCAGGCTAAATACATTACAGGCCAGGTCCTCAACGTGGACGGCGGCATGGTAATGTAATATAATACAATTAGCACACTGAAAGGGGGTGAATTGGAAATGAGCGAAGAAGCTACTTTTGAAAAAGTAAAAAGCATCGTTGTTGAACAGTTAGGCGTTGACGAAAAAGAAGTCAAAATGGACGCTGCGTACATTGATGATTTAGGCGCTGATTCCTTGGACATTGTTGAATTGATCATGGCTTTCGAAGAAGAATTCAATATCGAAATCCCTGATGATGTGGCAGAAAAAATCAAAACTGTTAAAGATACAGTTGATTACATCGAAAAGGAAAAGAAAGCGTAAGTATGCAATAAGAGCCAGATGGGGAGAGGCGCAGGTCTTTCCCCGGATGGTATCTTGAATGGAGGAAACTATAGTGAAGCTGCCAGAATTACATATAGGTAAGCTTGTAGCCAAAGTGCCAATCGTCCAGGGCGGCATGGCAATACGTTTGTCTACTGCCCGCTTAGCGGCAGCTGTTGCAAATGAAGGCGGTATTGGCCTGATTGCCATCTCCGGCATGCCATATGATGAAATACGATATGAAATCCGGTTGGCCAGAAAACTTGCGCCAACGGGGATTATTGGTATAAATGCCATGGTTGCGGCCCGTGATTTCAAGGGCATCGTAATGACGGCTATTGAAGAAGGAATCGATCTAGTAGTAGCAGGGGCTGGCTTTTCCCGGGATATGTTTGCCTGGGGCCGCGCTTCGGGTACCCCGATTGTGCCAATTGTCTCCTCGGCTAAACTAGCTAAAATATCCCAGAACCTCGGCGCTGCTGCTGTCGTCGTAGAAGGCGCAGAAGCAGGCGGGCATCTGGGCACGAACCGTTCCAGCCGGCTCATCGTGCCGGAAGTACGCGCTGCCGTAGATATTCCGGTCATCGGTGCCGGCGGCGTTCTCCACGGCGAAGATATAGCAGAAATGCTCCGTCTCGGCGCCAATGGGGTACAGATGGGCAGCCGTTTTGCTGCCAGCGTTGAATCGAATGGTTCTGATGAATTGAAAAAAGTCTATCTCCGTGCGAACAACCCGGAAGATTTCATTCTCGTGCACAGCCCCGTGGGGCTGCCGGGTCAGGCTATCCGTACGCCTTTTTCGGAACGGGTGCTTCTGGGAACGGCTCCCAAGCCGGTTACGTGCGACCATTGCCTCAAGAAGTGCAGCCATAAGTACTGCATCATCCGCGCTCTGACGCGGGCTCAGCAGGGAGATGTCGAAACTGGTCTCGTATTTTCCGGCCGGCGCATGCAGGAAATCCACGATATCCTGCCGGTCAAGGAAATATTTGCATATCTGAAACGGGAAGTAGAAGCAATTCCCGATTAATCACGAACTTTTTATGGATGAGGTGAACACTTTGGAAAAACGTGTAGTAATTACCGGTCTGGGTGTCGTATCCCCGGTGGGCATCGGCAAAGATACTTTTTGGGACGCCCTCTTATCCGGCAAGAACGGTATTGGCCCGATTACACATTTTGATGCGACGGAATACGCGGCCCGCATTGCCGGTGAAGTCAAAGATTTTGACCCGGCAGACTACAACATTGATCGCAAAGAAGCACGGCACATGGACATTTCTACCCAGTTTGCCGTTGCAGCAGCCAAACTGGCTATCGATGATTCCGGCGTCGATTTGGATAAAGAAGACCGGGACCGTATCGGTACGATTGTCGGTACCGGCATTGGCGGCATGGAAACGCTGCATAATCTCTACAAGGGATTATTTGCCAAAGGTCCGTCACGGGTCAACCCGTTCGTCGTACCCAAGATGATTGGCAATATGGCATCTGGCCAGGTATCCATCATCTTCGGTCTCCAGGGCCATTGCGCCAGCGTCGTCACCGCCTGTGCAACGGGGACGAATTCCATCGGCGCGGCATACCGCATGATCCAGCGCGGCGAACTCGACGCAGCCGTAGCCGGTGGCACGGAAGCTGCCGTATCCCCCGGTGCCGTAGCTGGTTTTGCGGCCATGAAGGCTCTCAGTACCCGCAATGATGACCCGGCACACGCTTCCCGCCCCTTCGATAAAGACCGCGATGGTTTCGTCATGGGCGAAGGAGCCGGCATCGTATTCCTGGAAGAACTGGAACACGCTAAAAAACGGGGTGCTCATATTTACTGTGAAATTGGCGGTTATGGCAGCAATGCCGACGCCTATCATATTACGGCTCCGGCTCCGGAAGGCATCCAGCAGTCCAAATGCATGGCTCTCGCCGTCAAGGATGCCGGCCTTACTCCGGACGATGTAGACTATGTCAATGCCCACGGTACGTCCACGCATCTCAATGACCTTAATGAATCCAAGGCCATCGCCCGTCTCTTCGGCGACCATGCCAGGGACATGCTGGTCAGCTCGACGAAATCCATGACAGGGCATCTCCTGGGCGCTGCCGGTGCTGTCGAAGCCATTGCCTGCGCACTGACCATTGCTACCGGTCACGTACATCCCACGATCAACCTCATCGAACCGGAAGATGAACTGAAAGAACTCGGTCTCAATTACGTACCGGGTCAGGCTGTAGATGCCGATGTCAAGGTGGCTATTTCCAATTCCTTCGGATTTGGCGGCCACAATGCTACCCTTCTGTTCAAGAAGTATGCAGAATAAGAGATGCATTCGTAATGAAACCGGAACGAAAAGCACAACTTGAGAAATGTATCGCCGTCCTGGGGCTGCCTGCCTTCCGCAACCTGCAGCTCCTCGATGCGGCATTGACTCATTCTTCCTATGCCAATGAAAATAAGAACCGCCATGTCCACTTTAACGAACGCCTGGAATTTCTCGGTGATGCCATTCTGGACCTGGTCATTGGCGAATACCTGTTCATGCATTATCCTCACATGCCGGAAGGTGAACTTTCCAAAGCCAGGGCCAGTGTAGTCAGTGAAATGCCTCTGGCTTCCGTATTTGGCTCGTATCATATGGGCGACTACATGCTCATGGGACGGGGCGAACAGCTCTCCGGCGGCCGGACGCGGACCAGTATCCTGGCCGATGCCTTCGAAGCCGTCGTCGGCGCCGTATATATCGATCATTCCTATGGTGAGGCCCGTGCCTTTATCCTTCACCAGCTGAAAGGATATCTCGATCTGGTAAAAAGTGGCAATTATGGCAAAGACTATAAAACACTGTTTCAGGAATTCGTTCAGCGTGATGGTGAGCAGCATATCGTCTATGAACTCTGCCGTGAAGAAGGGCCGGATCACGATAAGACCTTCTATATGGAAGTCACGGTGAACGGTACGGTTCTGGGCGAAGGAAAAGGAAAAACCAAGAAAGATGCCGAACAGCATGCGGCTCATGAAGCATTGAAAAAATTAGGTGGTATAAAATAAAATGTGGCTTTCGGGCCACATTTTTTTTATAAGAACAGGAGCATCATGATGGAAAAAAAAAGACTGCGTACATCGATCATCCCCATTTTTATTCCTCATATCGGTTGTCCCTACCGGTGCGTATTTTGCAATCAGTGGCGGATAACGGGACATGAGGGAGTACCCGATGCCAGTGAAGTCAGAAATCTTATCGATACCTATACCCGGGGTGTAGAAAAACGTCACTGGGAAGCCGCCTTTTATGGTGGAAGTTTTACGGCTATTCCCGGCTCCTTGCAGGAAAGCCTGCTGGAACCGGCTTATGAAGCACTGCAGGAAGGCCGTATCGATGCCATTCGCTGTTCGACCCGGCCCGACTGCATTACCGGACCTATCCTGGAGAGGCTGCAGCGCTATGGCATGACGACGGTCGAACTGGGCGTACAGTCTATGGATGATGTCGTACTGGAACGGGCCAGACGCGGGCATACGGCAGCGCAGGTAAAAGACGCTACGGCGCTCCTGCGCCAGTATGGGTTCACCGTAGGACATCAGCTCATGCCGGGCCTTCCCGGTGAGGACTGGCAGAGCCTGATCCGGACGACCGATGCCATCTGCCGGTTGAAGCCGGATATAGCCCGCATTTATCCCGTAGTAGTCATTGCCGGTACGGAACTGGCAGACAGCTGGCAGAACGGGGAATACCAGGCGCTGACTATCCATGAAGGAGTGCAGCGCGCGGCCTATATGAAGCAGCAGTTCCTTTCTAAGGGTATTCAAGTTATTCGTACAGGGCTGCAGGCAACGGAAAATCTCGATGACCCGGCCCAGGTACTGGCCGGAGCCTATACGCCGGCCATGGGGGAAATGGTCGATACCAGGCGGTATCAGCTGCAGCTGTTCCGTGTACTGGATCAGATTCTGCCAAACTGTCCCGGAAAATTGTGTGTCATTTCCTATAACCGCCGCGATACGAGCCGCGTACGGGGCATCCGCAATGTTACGGTACACCGTTCGCGCCTGCGCTATGGACGTGAATTTCTCTGGAAAGAAGACGACGCGGTCCCCCTGTATCATATCCAGGTGAAGACGGATGGGGGAACGTGGCTCATCGATACGGATTGGGGCCGGTGTTCTATCATAGAAATAAACGATTAACGTAACGTTATAGGGTAAGACGAGGACGGATACACAGCAAATAGTTGTGTATCCGTCCTCGTTTTCGTATGATATTTTCATTATGTGAAAAAGATAAGGGACGTTTTATTATGGTAAATGATGAAAATAACAAGGAATAACTATATGAAAACTTTATCATATTTTAAAATAATCGGAAAAAATTAATTAAATTAAGAGCAATAATACTCGTATGTCAAAATAGAAAGAATTACTAAATAAAATTTAAAAAATGAAGAAATGTCATTGACAGGGCAGTTGACCCGTGCTAGAATACAAGCATAGAAAATGTTCCAAATAAAGAAATGAGTTCAATAATATGAACTCCTAATAAAATATTCGAAATACAGAATTAAGTTCGCAATAAAGAACAGGCTAGCACTAACGGGGTTCCAGAGTCCGGACAGGGGAAACCGTTAGAAAGATAAAGACAGATATGATGAAAGAATCTGTCGTGTATAGCAACTTTAACTGTGAAAGGGGTTTTATTATGGCAACGCTTGATTCTAAGACAGGAGTTCTCGTTGAGAAGCCGACGAACGTACGTTGGCAGGTGTTTATTGCAATTTTCATTCTCTGTTCCATCAACTATGTTGACCGTGCTGTCATTTCCGTCCTCATGCCGGCTATCCAGTCAGATCTGGGCTTTTCACCGGAAATGGTCGGTGTCATCCTCAGTGCTTTCTTCTGGGGCTACGTCTTAATGCAGATACCCTGCGGCTGGCTGTGCGATAAAATCCAGCCGGGGAAAGTTATCGTCGGTACAGGCGTGTTATGGGGGATTTTCCAGATTATTACCGGCTTCATCACCAGCAGTTCGCTGTTCATCGCTATCCGCGCACTCCTCGGTATTTCCGAAGCTCCGATTTATCCGGCCGGCGGCAAATTACAGTCCGTATGGCTGACAAAAAATGAACGTGGTAAAGGTTCGGCCCTCCTCGATTCCGGATCGGCTGTAGGCAATGCTATCGGTGCTCCTCTTTGTGCCGTATTTGTAGCTTTCCTCGATGGATGGCGCGGCGCCCTCATGGCAGCCGGGGTCCTCACCATCCTGGTCGTTCTGGCCTGCAAACCGCTCATGTCCCACACTCCGGAAAACAGCCCGCGCTGCAACGAAGCTGAACGGGAATACCTCCGCAAAGCATTTGAAGAAGAAGATGCCGAATCTCTTTCCGCTATGCAGGCTGAAACGGGTAATACCTCTACGGGCAGCACGCTCAGCAAATACATGACATCCCGCAGCTTCTGGAGCCTGTGCCTCGGTTTCGGTGCGTATGACTCCTTCTGGTATGGCCTGATGACCTGGGGCGCTCTGTACCTTCACGCTACACACGGCCTCGATATCAAAGGTCTTGGCTGGGCTATCTTCGTTATCTACATGGTAGGTGTTGTCGGCGAAATCGTCGGTGGTACCCTGACTGATAAATGGCGTAAAAATTCGGCAGACAGCAATAAAATCATGCGCCGTCTGTTTCCGGTCCTCGGCATCTGCATCGCCATTCCCATGTATCTCCTTTCGGCCGCAACGGATGTATACATTGCTGTAGCCTTCCTTTCCGTTGCTATGTTCTTTGAAAAATGGTGCGGCTGCCTCTACTGGTCTCTGCCGGCACTGTGCACAGACCGCAAACACAGCGGTGCTGTTGGCGGTGCAATGAACATGTTTGGTAACCTCGGTGGCGCTATCGTCCCAATCGTCGTCGGTCTTATCGTTGGTGCAACGGGCAGCTATTACTGGGCACTGATGCTCTTCGTGGCACTGGCTGTTGCTCTCGGTGTCCTGCCAGCTCTTATCAACTACAATAAGAAAATTGGTATGGAATAATCTAGTATACACTGTGTGTATGCAATAGAATCTAAAAAGAGGCATGCCGCTTCAGAAATACAGTCGGAACAGGCATGCCTCTTTACCACATAGGAGGACTATCATGGCTCGTTATAACAAAGTTTCAAAGGAATTACTCGATGAATTATTAGTTCTTCTGGGCAAACACAATATGACTACCGATCCGGAAAAACTCGATGCCTACAAGACCGATGAGGAGTCGAACCCCATTTATTTCCATACACCGGAAGTCGTTGTATTCCCGGAAACGACCGAACAGGTAGCAGCTATCATGAAGCTGGCCAATAAGTACATGGTTCCGGTTACACCCCGTGGCGGCGGCAGCAGCCTGGCCTGCGGTGCCGTTCCCGTATACAATGGCATCGTATTGTGCCTGGAAAAGATGAATAAAATCATTGAAGTCAATAAAGATGCCCTGTACATGATTACCGAAGCCGGCGCTATCACGACGGCTGTACAGGCAGCGGCTAAAGAAGCCGGCCTCTACTATGCCGGTGACCCCAGCTCCAAAGCATCCAGTGAAATCGGTGGCAACATTGCTACCAACGCTGGTGGCAGCCGCGTCGTCAAATACGGCACGACCCGCGACCAGGTATACTGGCTGGAAATCGTCACCCCGACTGGCGAAATCACCCGCGTGGGCAAACGGCTACAGAAGAACACGACCGGTTATGCTCTGGAAAAACTCATCTGTGGCAGTGAAGGCACGCTGGGCGTCGTCACGAAAATCTGTCTGAAACTGCGTCCGATTGCACCGTTCCATTTCGATCTGGTAGGTATTTTCAAGGATGTCAACGATGCCCTGGCCGTACCGAACCAGCTGCAGAAAGCGGGTGTACAGCCGACGGCTATCGAATTTCTCGATACCAATGCCATCCAGAGTGCCGAACGGTTCCTGAAAATGGATCTGCCGTACTCCAAAGAAAACGGCAACTATATCATCGTCACCGTCGATTCCTATGACCAGGATGACCTCGATAACCGTGTAGCCACAGCCGATGAAATCTGCCAGAACAACCACGCCGCAGAAACGCTGGTTGCTGACGACCGTATCTGGAACGCCCGCTATTGCAACGGTGAAGCTGCCCGTAACGACAGCCTCGTCTTCCTGGCAGAAGATATCGTCGTACCCGTGGACAAGATTCCCGACCTCATGGCTAAACTGCCGGAAATCGAAAAACAGTACAACATCGCAACGACGGTCGCGGCCCACATTGGCGACGGCAATATCCATGTCAACGCCCTGAAGATGGATATGTCCTTAGAAAAATGGAACGAAGTAATCCCGCAGTACCATAATACGCTGTACAGTTTCGTCTACAGTCTGGGCGGCTGCCTCTCGGGCGAACACGGCATCGGCCTGCGGAAGTTAGCTGAAATGAAGAAGTTTACTGATCCTGTCGAACTGGGCATGATGGAAGCCATCAAAAAAGCACTGGATCCGAACCTCATCCTCAATCCGGCCAAGATTTTCGATTTTGGTGACTAACGATTCATTTTTCCACCTGTAGTGAGGCCATGTACACCTTTTGTTTTCCCGTTGTATTGCCACTCGTTATTTGACAAGAAAAATAGAGCGATGATACAATGTCCCCTAAGGGGATGTTCGATATATTGAACTTCATTAAGGAAGAAGGTTATATATGGTTAAATCAGGCAATAGTACCATCGTACGTTCCGCTGCCCGGGCGCTGGATGTGCTGGAAATCGTCGTACAGGCTGAAAAAGCCCCGACGTTTACTATGATACAGAAGGCATCGGGGATTCCCAAGAGTTCCTTATCCTACCTGATGCAGGAACTGATGCAGAAACGATACGTCCAATACGATCCGGAATCGAAGGTGTATTATCCAGGGCTGGCCCTGCTGGCGCTCTCTGCAGAGTGTATGAGTACGACGAATTTTTCCGTCGAACTGACGAGGGGCATAAAGTCGCTCCAGGAAGAGACGGGAGAAACGACCCACGCCGTCATCCGCGAAGGACGGTTTGCTATCTTTATCGGCAAACAGGCGTCGGCCAAGGCAGTCAGCTCTGTCCTCAATATCGGCTTTAAACTGGGTGCCCATGCAACGGGATGCGGCCTGGTCATGCTGGCATCTCTTCCCGATGACGAACTGCACGCACTCATCGATCCTGTTACACTGGAACAGTATACACCGTACACAATTACCGATAAAAAACGGCTCTACCGGGAAATCCGCCGGGTACGGCGCTATGGATACGCCTTTGATGATCAGGGCAATATCCTCGGAGGTTGTTGTATTGCAGCTCCCGTTTACAACCGGGAGAAGGAAGTCGTCGCGGCCATCAGTATCAGTGTCCTGGCCAGCAAGGCAACCATTTCCTACCTGCGGTTCCTTCGCCGCAAAGTCAAGGAAAAAGCACAGGAAATCAGCATGCGTCTTGGGTATTTATAATAAAACAACAATCAGATGCAGACAGACGCGGCTTGCAGTGCAAAGCAAACCGCCTGCCTGCTTCTAAATGTACAAAATATGGAACAAAGTTCTTTATTAAGAATTATAAACGTATATTCGTATAACGTATATTTGTAAAACTTTTTTGTTAGGAGGTTATACTCATGGCATTAATGACTGGTGAACAGTATATCGAAAGCATGCGCAAGCTCAACCTGCAGGTGTACATGTTCGGCAAAAAAATCGACAACGTCGTCGATGACCCCATCCTGCGTCCGTCCCTGAACTCGGTCCGCATGACCTACGATCTGGCCCAGATGCCGGAATATGAAGATCTCATGACGGCTACGTCGTCCCTGACCGGTGAAAAGATCAACCGTTTCACCCATATCCACCAGAGCACCCAGGACCTCATCAACAAAGTCCGGATGCAGCGTCTCCTCGGCCAGAAGACGGCAGCCTGTTTCCAGCGCTGCGTCGGCATGGATGCATCCAACGCCGTATTCTCCACGACCTATGAAATCGACCAGAAATACGGCACTCATTATCATGAAAACTTCAAGAAATTCCTCACCCGGGTACAGCAGAATGACTTTACCGTCGATGGCGCCATGACCGACCCGAAAGGCGACCGCGGCAAGGCTCCTCATGCCCAGGATGATCCCGATTTGTATCTCCACGTCGTCGAACGCCGTCCCGACGGTGTCGTCGTACGCGGTGCCAAAGCCCATCAGACAGGCTTCATCAACTCCCACGAAGTCATCGT